>JAUNUL010000004.1:12225-25790 GCA_030538175.1 Propionibacteriaceae bacterium
TGCCCGCCCTGCGGGACATGGTGGCCGAGACCTCTGTGGCGCCGCGCCAGCTCATCCTGCCGGTGTTCGTGGGGGAGGGGCTGACCGAGCCGAAGCCGATCACCAGCATGCCCGGGGTCGTCCAGCACACGATGGATTCGCTGAAGGCGACGGCCGCCGAGGCTGCTGAGGCAGGGCTGGCGGGGCTGATGATTTTCGGTCTGCCCGAACACAAGGACGAACAGGGCTCCCAGGCGCTCGCGACCGACGGGATCCTGACCACGGCCCTGCGTGAGGTCCGCAGCGAGGTCGGCGATGCCTGTCTCGTCATGTCCGATGTCTGCCTGGACGAGTTCACCAGTCACGGGCATTGCGGTGTGCTCACCGATTCCGGTCTGGTCGACAACGACGCCACGCTGGAGATCTATGCCGAGATGGCTGTCCTGCACGCCGAGGCCGGTGCGCATGTGGTCGGGCCGAGCGGGATGATGGACGGTCAGGTTGGGGTGATCCGCTCCGCGCTCGATCGGGCGGGGCACCCGGAGACCGTGATCCTGGCCTATGCGGCGAAGTACGCCTCAGCGTTCTATGGCCCGTTCCGCGAGGCGGTCAACTCATCGTTGAGCGGTGACCGACGGACCTATCAACAGGATCCCCGGAACCTGCGTGAGGCGCTGCGGGAGATCGAGCTCGACGTCGCCGAGGGTGCGGACATCATCATGGTGAAGCCGGCGTTGGCCTACCTGGATGTCATCGCCGCCGCACGAGCGGTGTGTGAGCTGCCGATTGCTGCGTACAACATCTCGGGAGAGTACGCCATGGTCGAGGCAGCCGCGGCGAACGGCTGGATCGATCGGGAGCGGGCGATCGACGAAACCTTGACATCGATTCGCCGGGCTGGTGCGGATGTCGTGTTGACTTATTGGGCGCTGGAGCTTGCCGGTCGATCTAAGTAAGGTTAGCCTTATCTCATGATCGTGTGTCACTGCGAAGTAGTGAGTGACCGCCAGATCCGCAAGGCGATCGGCAATGGTGCTGCTTGCCCCGGTGCGGTGGGCCTCATGACAGATGCTGGAACCAGGTGCGGCAATTGCATCCCCGCGATTTCGGCGATGTTTGCCCAGTACGCTGGGGTCGCCTTATCCAACCGAGAGGAACTCTATGAAGCCCCGCAGTGCTCGTGTTGTCGAGTTGCTTAACGATGCGCTCACCTTCGAACTGACCGTCATCAACTCCTATTTTCTGTCAGCTCGGGTGCTCGACAACTGGGGTCTGCCGAAGCTCGGCAAGGTCTTCTATGACCTGTCGATCGGGGAAATGAAGGATGCCGACGAGCTCGTCCAGCGCATCCTCTTCTTCGAAGGCCATCCCAACCTGCAGAAGCTGAACCCGCTCGCGGTCGGTGAGGATCCTCAGGAGATGCTCGAGTTGTCCCGCGATTCGGAGTACGCCGCATCCAAGCAGTTCAACGATGCCGCGGCCGAGTGCCGCGAGCTCGGGGATCAGGCGACCGCTGAACTCTTCGAGCGGATGGCCCTGGACGAGGAGGAGCACGCCGACTGGTTCGAAGCCCAGCTGGACGCGATCAACCTCGTGGGCGTGCAGAACTATCTCGCCCAGCAGGTCGACGCCGCCCAGGGCCTCGCCTGATCGACACCCCCGAGGGTCATTGCGGCATAGCGTTACTCAGGCATAGCAGGGCACGTCGAGTGCGACGTCGTCCCACGCCTGATCGCCGGTGAGCCACTCCATCGCGGCATAGCGCTGCCGGACGATCTCGGGATCGAGTTCGGCCGGTGGGCGCTGGCCGTCGGCGCGTGCCATGGTGACGCTGTGCTGCAGAGCCCGGGCGTTCTCCCAGGCATCGCAGACCTCGGCGACGGGGAGCAAGGCGAGCGTGCGCAGAAGTTCGGGCTCCTCGACGCCGATGGAGGCGTTCCAGACCTGGCCCTGGTCGGCGAAGTCCCGCGGGAAACTCAACTCCACCGCCCCGCACATGGCCAGCAACTGGGCAGCGGCTTCGTAACCCCACTTCAGCCGGGCGGCGATCGCAGGACCCTTGTCCCGGAACAGGGCGAACTCGGTGGGGGTGCGTTCGGCAAGCGAGCGGGGGAAGATGCGCTCCATGTATTCCGAGTCCAGCGGCTCGCCGTCCAACACCGAGAGCGCGAAGTCGGCGCTGACGACGAGGGCCACCGCACGCTTGGCGACCTGCTCCGGGCGGCGCAGCAGGACCTCTTCGGTGCTGCGGACCGGAATCGCACCGGCCGGCACGGTGATGTCGCGGGTGGCCAAGTCGCGGCGTACCCGCTCGGAACGGGCCAACGCCTGCGGATGAAGGGGCAGCGACGCCGACTCGGCACCGTCCCCGATGAGGACCCGACCCGCCGGGTTCAGCACCTTGTCGCCGACCACGAGGAGGGCCTGCGCACTGCGCGCCCACGCGGCATAGACCGCCGGGTCGGCGATGTCGGTTTCGATCTCGTAATGCCATTGCACGTGGCGCAGGTGATCGAGCACGCCGGGCAGGGCAGCGGATCCTTCGCCCCGTTCGCTGACGTGGGCGCGCAGCTCGGTGAGTTGCATGGCGAGCACGTCATTGCGCAGGCCGGTCGGCGTCACCAGGCGCTCGGCCGTTCCGCCGCGCAGAGGCAGCTCGCTGAGCAACGTCGAATAACCGTGGACCACCATGGGCCAAGATTACGGTGCCTGCGCGGGGAGCCACGGACCTGACCGCCTGCCGTGCTGGGCTCCTCGGCACCGCCGAAGTGCGGACGGACAGGATTGTCAGCCCGAACAACTACACTCGCTGGCGTGCAGACATCACGCTCGCTGGAGCTGTTCGAGAGCGCCCAACAGGTCATCCCCGGTGGGGTGAACTCGCCGGTGCGTGCGTTCCAGGCGGTCGGTGGGACGCCGCGTTTCATCGCCCGCGCCAAGGGGCCCCATCTGTTCGACGTGGACGGCAATGAATACGTCGACCTGGTCTGCTCATGGGGGCCGATGTTGCTCGGTCATGCCCATCCCGAGGTTCTCTCGGCTGTCGCCCGGACGGCTGCGGACGGCACATCGTTCGGCGCCCCGACCGAGTTGGAGGTCCAGCTCGCCGCCGAGATCGTGGGGCGGACGCCCGTCGAGCAGGTGCGGCTGGTCAACTCCGGCACTGAGGCGACCATGTCGGTCCTGCGTCTGGCCCGGGGCATCACCGGCCGCGACAAGATTCTGAAGTTCGCCGGGTGCTATCACGGGCACGTCGACTCGCTGCTCGTGGCGGCCGGGTCCGGTGCCGCGACGCTGGCGATCCCCGGGTCGCCCGGGGTCACCGTGGCGACGACCGAGGACACGATCGTGTGTGAATACAACGACCGGGCCGCGGTGGAGGCCGCGTTCGCCGAGCATGGCGACGCCATCGCCTGTGTGATCACCGAGGCCGCACCAGGGAACATGGGCGTCATCCCACCGTCAGTGGTGGATGGGGAGAACTTCAATGCCTTCCTCGCCCGGGTCGCCCGGGCCCACGGTGCGCTGTTCATTTCCGATGAGGTGATGACCGGCTTCCGGGTCTCCCGGCAGGGCCAGTTCGGCCTCGATGGCGTCGTGCCTGACCTGATGACCTTCGGCAAGGTGATGGGTGGGGGATTCCCGGCAGCGGCATTCGGCGGTTCGGCGGAGTTGATGTCCCATCTCGCCCCGGCCGGTGCGGTCTATCAGGCAGGCACGCTGTCGGGCAATCCGGTGGCGACCGTGGCCGGGCTCACCACCCTGCGGCTGGCGACCGACGAAGTCTATGCCCGCATCGATGCAGCGTCCGACCGGCTGCGCGCGGAGGTCGCCGGTGCGCTCACCGACGCTGGCGTGGCCCACGTCATCCAGCGCTCGGGCAATCTCTTCTCGGTGTTCTTCACCGACGAGGGCGTCACGACCGTCCCTGACTATGCGACGGCCAAAGGACAGCACGTCGAGCGGTTCCGAGCCTTCTTCCATGCGATGCTCGACCAAGGCGTCTATCTGCCGCCGAGCGCTTTCGAGGCGTGGTTCCTTTCTGCGACCCACGACGAAGCAGTGCTGACACGTATTGTGGAGGCGCTGCCGACAGCCGCCCGCGCAGCAGCCGCCGCCTGATCCACCCCACCCCAACGACAGCCCCAGGAGCCTGCCACCATGTCGAAGGCCATCGTCCATTTGTTGCGCCACGGTCATGTCGAGAACCCGCAAGGGGTTCTCTATGAGCGACTGCCGGACTTTCACCTGTCCGAAGTCGGGCGCAAAATGGCCCTGCGCCTGGCGGAGTTCACCGCGGACATGGACTTGGTGCACCTGCGTTGTTCACCGCTGGAGCGCGCCCAGGAGACGATCGCCCCGATCGCGGAACGCCACGGTCTCGAGGTGGTCACCGATGACCGGGTCATCGAGGCGGGAAACAACCTGCGCGGTCGCGTGTTCACCGGCAAGCTCAGCCAGCTCGCCCATCCGGCAGTGCTGGCCAAGCTGTGGAACCCCCTGCGCCCCAGCTGGGGTGAGGCCTATCGCGATATCGCGGCCCGCATGCGGGCGGCCATCGCCGATGCCGCTGCTGCAGCCGAGGGCCAGGAGGCCCTGATCGTCAGCCATCAGCTCCCCATCTGGATGGCTCGGCGGGACGCCGAGGGGCGGTCGTTGGTGCATGACCCCCGCAAGCGCCAGTGCACCCTCGCCTCGCTCACCTCGTTCACCCTGATCGATGGGCGGGTGACCAAGGTCGAGTACGCGGAGCCCGCGCTCGATCTTGTGCCGGCCAAGAACCGCCTCGGCCAGAAGAAGTTCGTGGCGGGAGCTTGATCGTGCACGGTGGGCAGCGGCCCGCACAAGACGCAGGGATCGTCACCCAGGGCCACGTGGACGAGCCAATGGGGTCGCAGTGCAGCGGAGATGACGATGCGAGGAACGCCGAGCGACCGATCGCGGCGCGCGAGCGCGGAAACACGCCAGCGCCTCACCACGTTCTTCCTGGTGTCACAAATGCGCGGTCGCCGCACCAACCGGTTCGCGACGTCGTGGCGGATGTCACAAATGCACCACCGCCACGCCAGGAACCCCTTCACGTCATGCCAGATGTCACAAATGCGCCACCGCCGCCCTCAGCCCGGGGCCTAGGGTCGGTGCAGGACCCCCAAATGGTGCTGCGATCCACACCTCCCACGCTGAAAGTCACCCACCACCGCGAGTCCACCGTGGTGAGTGACTTTCACAGTGGGGTGTCGGTGGGAGCGTCCCTCCGGTCTGCGCAGACAACACCGACAGCGCCCACTCGTGGGGCGAGAACCCTGGGAGCGTCCCTCCGGGCTGCGTGGACGAGCCCAAGGAGTCGCAGCGCAGCGGAGACGACGACGCGAGGAACGCAGAGCGACCGATCGCGGCGCGGTAGCGCCGCAGACAACACGCCTTGCCGTCGCTGCGACGGCTTTGGCCCTCGCGCTGGCCGGGTGCAGCAGTGGGTCCGGTGGCGCGGAGGGTTTCGTCGCCGGCAAGACCGGGCTGACCCAGGTCGCGGTGGCGGATCGGGTCGAGGCCCCGGTCGCCAGTGGTCCCGGGCTCGGTGGTGGTGAGGTGACCACGTCCCATCCGGGCAAGGTTGTCGTCATCAACGTGTGGGGGTCCTGGTGTGAGCCGTGCCGCGCTGAGGCAGCGGACCTCGAGGCCGCCTGGCAGGACACCAAGGATGTGGCGCAGTTCGTCGGGATCGACACCCGTGACCCTGATCCGGCCCCTGCGCTGGCATTCGTGCGCACGTTCAACATCACCTATCCGTCGATCTTCGACCCCCAGGGCCGCAGCCTGTTGGAGTTCTCCGGCACGCTGCCACCATCGGGGATCCCCAGCACCTTGATAGTCGACGCCGAGGGCCGGATCGCTGCCCGCGTGATCGGTGAGGTCGACCGCAACACCCTCACAGGACTCGTCCGGGACACCGCTGAGGGACGCTGACGGCACATGACATTGCTCGACATCGGGGTGTGGGCGCAGAACGCCGTGTCCGGGGGCCTGGCCCTGGCGCTGCCGATCGCTCTGCTGGCCGGCTTGGTGTCGTTCTTCTCTCCGTGCGTGGTCCCGCTGTTGCCGGGGTACTTGTCTTATGCGACCGGGTTGAGCGCGACCGATGTGATGGCCGGCAAGGGGTCGCGTTGGCGGATGCTGGCGGGGTCGACCCTGTTCGTCCTCGGGTTCGCCTTCGTCTTCGTGATGTCGGGGGTGGCGGCGGGTTCGATCGGTCGAGCCTTGTTCGTGTATGCCCGGCCCCTCACGATCATCTTCGGCATCCTCATGATTCTGTTGGGGCTGATCTTCGCCGGCTTGGTGCCACTGGGCCAGCGGGATATGCGTTTCCACCGGATCCCCAAGGTCGGCGTTGCCTTCGCCCCTCTGCTGGGTGTGTTGTTTGGTCTGGGCTGGACACCGTGCATCGGCCCCACCCTGACCGTGGTGCTCACCCTCGCCATGACCGAGGGCTCTGCGGTGCGGGGCGGGATTCTCGCCTTCGTCTATGCCCTGGGCTTGGGAATTCCGTTCGTGCTCGCCGGTCTGGCCTTCGCCCGGATGAATCGCGCGGTTCGGTTCGTGCGCCGGCACCAGGTGGCGATGATGCGCATCGGCGGGGGCTTGATGGTGGTGGTCGGCATTCTGTTGCTGACCGGCGGCTGGGATTTCCTGATGGCTGAGGTCCGCCAGTGGACCAGTTCGTTCGTGACGGTGATGTGATGAAGAAGGATTCCGACGCCTCCGCCCTGTCGGGTGTGGAACTGCTGCGTTTCGGCTGGACCCAGCTCACCTCGATGCGGACGGCGTTGACGCTGCTGTTCGTCGCCGCGCTGGCGGCGATCCCAGGCTCTCTGATCCCGCAACGACCGGTCTCGCCGGTGCAGGTGGCTGACTTCATCGCCGAACAGCCGACGCTCGGACGGATCTATGACACCCTCGGGTTGTTCGAGGTCTACACCTCACCGTGGTTCTCGGCGATCTATCTGCTGCTGTTGGTGTCGTTGCTCGGCTGCATCATTCCCCGCATCGGGGTGTATGCGAAAGCGGTTCGTGCCCAGCCCGTGCAGACCCCCCGCAACCTGGCCCGGTTGCCGGCGTACGCGAAGGTCCCCGCCCGCGACGACGCGATCGATGCGGCTGAAGCCCACCTCAAGGGGCGCCACTATCGCGTACGCCGCATTGACGAGCCGACGGGCGTCAGCCTCTCGGCAGAGCGGGGCAGGGAACCTCGTCTTCCACCTGTCGCTGGTCTTCCTGCTTGTCGGGGTCGCGATCGGCGTGTTGTTCGGCTACCGCGGGACGTCGATCGTCCCGGTGGGCGGCGGTTTCGCCAACACCCTGTCGCAGTATGACGAGCTGACCTCGGGGGCGGAGTTCACCGATCTGGACCTGGATCCGTTCAGCGTGGTCGTCGACGATTTCGTGGTCCGCTTCGAGACGGGCCGCGTCAACACCGGCCAGCCGCGGGAGTTCACCGCGCACGTGCGGGTGGCCGACACCCCGGGTGGCCCGGAGCGCACGGAGACGATTGAGGTCAATCACCCACTGGAGGTCGCGGGCACCCAGGTGCATCTGTTGGGTCATGGGTATGCGCCGCGGGTGACGGTCCATGACGGCAACGGCGATGTCGCGTTCTCGGGGCCGGTCGTCTTCCTGCCGCAGGACGGGAGTTTCACGTCCAATGGGGTGATCAAGGTCCCGGATGGCCGCCCCGATCGGTTGGCGTTCGAAGGCATCTTCGTGCCCACTGCGCCGGTGGATGACCCGATGCCGCAGTCGTTGTTCCCGGATCCGTATAACCCCGAGCTGTTCCTCAACGCCTTCCACGGTGCGCCGCGGGATTCGTCGGGCAAGCCCGAGAACGTCTATTCGCTCAACAAGGACGGGTTGACGCAATATCACGCATCCGATGGCGACCTGTTGCGGTTCCGGTTGAAGCCGGGCGAGCAGTTCGCTTTGCCCGATGGTCGCGGGACGATCTCCTTCGACGGCTGGCAGCGCTGGGTGCGGCTGCAGGTGAGCTATACCCCGGGTCTGCCGTTGGCGCTGGGTTCGGTGCTGGTCGGCGTCGCGGGGCTGTGCCTGTCGCTGTTCATCCGGCCGCGCCGGCTGTGGGTCCGGGTGAGGGCGGACGGTATGGCCGAGGTGGCTGGGCTTGACCGGGCCGAGGCCCGGACCGGGCTCGCTGAGGCCGTGGGTGATGTGGGGGAGGCGGTTCTGCGCACTGCGTCACCCGTCACGAATGAGTCCGAGATGGCAAGATAGGGCCGCTAGGGAGGTCTTTCATGGACGCACTGGGTCAATATTCGATGCTGGCGATGGTCACCGCAGCGGTGATCTATCTGTTCGCGGTGTTCGCACACGCAGCCGAATGGGCGACGGCCCGCGGGGCGGTGGCGGTCGTGTCGACGACGAAACGTCGCGTTCCGGTGCTCGTGGGCGGTGCCCCACAGGACGACGGCGTCGATGTTGTCGCGGACCCCGTCAGTGATGCGGAGGCGCCCGCCGAACCGGAGTCGGCGAAGGTGCGGACCAACCTGTTCGGTCGCATCGGCATCGCCCTGACAACCGTGGCCTTGGCGTCTCAGATCCTGGCGGTGGTCCTGCGGGGTCTCGCGGCGGATCGGCTGCCCTGGGGGAACATGTATGAGTTCACCTCCAGCTCCTTGATCTTCGTCGTCTTGGCCTATCTGGTGATGGCCATCCGATTCGAGCAGCGTTGGCTCGGCCTGCCCGTGGCCATGCTGTCGACGATTGGCCTGGGCCTCGCGGTGACGGTGTTCTATGTTGACGTCGCCCCGCTCGTGCCGTCCCTGCACTCAGCGTGGTTCCTGTTCCACATCCTGGCCGCCGTCGTGGCCGGTGCCGCGTTCACCCTGGGCGGGTTGAGCGCGATCCTCTATCTGCTGCGCCGCCGGGCCGAGGCAACCGGCGTGGTGCGCGGCTATCTGGCGAAAGTGCCGTCGGCGGAGAAGCTGGACCGGTTCACGTATGTCACCGCTGCCTTTGCCTTCCCGCTCTTCACGTTCGTGATCGCCGCCGGCGCGATCTGGGCGCAGTACGCGTGGGGCCGCTATTGGGGCTGGGATCCCAAGGAGACCTGGTCGCTGGTGACCTGGGCCATCTATGCGGCATATCTGCATGCCCGGTCCACCGCAGGCTGGAAGGGCAAGCCGGCGGCGATCATCGCCATCGTGGGTGCGGTCTCGTTCTGGTGGAACTTCGTCGGCATCAATCTCTTGGTCTCGGGCCTGCATTCGTACGCGAAGTAGCCCGCGGGCGGATCAGCCCTTCGCCCAGAGCCGGGCGATGGGCAGGACCACGCGGGTCGGGACGACGCTCGCCGCGATCGACGTGATGCGGTTCATCGGCCCGTCGACGACTTCCATAGCGTCGCGGTTGAGTGCCCGGAAGGTGGACTGCACGACCTGTTCGGTTGAGCGGCGGTTCGGCAACATGCCCGGCGAACCGGTGTTGGCCATCCACTCGGTGTCGGTGGGGCCGGGGCAGACCGACAGCACCCGCACCCCGGTGTCCCGGGTTTCCGACCACAATGCCTGGGAGAAGCTGCGGACATAGGCCTTGCTGGCGCCATAGACGCTCATCGTCGGCCACGGCTGGAAACCGGCGGTCGATGCCACGTTGACGATCGCGCCATATCCCCGGGCCAGCATCGGGGGCAGGAACTGGCGCGCCAAATCCGTCAGCGCCACGCAGTTCAGTTCGATCTCACGGATGATGCGGTCCGGGTCCATGTCGGCGAAGTTGCCCTGGGTGCCGAACCCCGCGTTGTTGATCAGCACGTCGACGGTCAGGCCCTGGTCGGCGATGGCCGTGGGCAACGCCTGGCGTGCCGCCCGGTCGGTCAGGTCGGTGGGCAGCACGGTGGCCGTCCGGCCGTGTCGCTGGAGCACCTCCGCCGCCAACTCCTGCAGCTCCTCGCCGCGACGGGCGACGAGGATCAGGTCCATGCCCGCGCGGGCCAAGAATTCCGCATAGTGGCGGCCGAGGCCGCTGGAGGCGCCTGTCACCAATGCCGTGCCGTGGAGGGAAAAGGAACGATCGGAGCGCTTTTCGGCCATGGCGACAGCCTAGCCACCGGCCCGGACTGCCTCTTGTTCCATCCCCATTAGGATGACTCCATGGCTTCACCAATGCCGCACTATGACCTGTGCGTGATCGGCTCCGGGTCCGGCAACTCCCTGCTCGATGAACGTTTCTCGTCGATGAAGGTTGCGCTGGTCGACAAGGGCATCAACGGCGCCTTCGGCGGGACCTGCCTCAACGTCGGCTGCATCCCGACCAAGATGTTCGTTCGTCCGGCCGACCTGGCGGCGGCCCACGTCGACGCACAACGCGTGGACGTTGCGCTCACCCCGGGACGTCCGGACTGGCCGGCGATCCGCGACCGCATCTTCGGGCGGATCGACGCCATCGCGGAGTCCGGCAAGCAGTGGCGGCAGGACAATGAGCACATCACCCTCTTCCAGGGGGAGGGACGCTTCACCGGGGAGAAGACCCTCGGGGTCGCCGGTGGCAAGTTGACCGCTGACCGGTTCGTCATCGCCACCGGATCCCGCCCGCGCCCGTTCGAGGTCGATGTCCCCGAGGGCGTCACGGTGCACACCTCGGACACTGTGATGCGGCTGGAGAAGCTGCCCCGTTCCATGGTGATCATCGGTGGGGGCTTCATCGCCGCAGAGTTCGCTCACGTTTTCTCCGCCTACGGCACCCGCGTCACGGTGATCAACCGGTCGAGCACGCTGCTGCGCCGGGAGGACACCGACGTCTCCCGCCGCTTCACCCAGCTCATGTCCCGACGGATGACGGTGCGCCTCAACCAGAAGCTGGTGCGCCTGGAGCCCGACGAGGACGGCCAGATCCTGGTCATCACCGCCGACTCCTCGGGCATCGAATATGAGTACGCGGCAGAGGTCGTCCTCAACGCCACCGGACGGGTCCCCAACGGCGACACGATGAACCTCTCGGCTGCCGGGGTCGAGACCGATCCCGACACCGGACTCATCGTGGTCGATGAGTTCCAGCGCACGAGCGCCGATGGCATTTTCGCGCTCGGCGACGTGTGTTCGCCCGCCCAGTTGAAGCATGTCGCGAACCATGAGATGCGGGTCGTCCAACACAACCTGCTGCACCCCGATGACTTGATCGCTGCCAATCACAACGCGATTCCGCATGCGGTGTTCGGCCTTCCGCAGATCGCGGCCGTGGGGGCCACCGAACAGGAATTGAAGGAGGCCGGGCGGCGCTATGTCAGCGCAGTCCAGGACTACGGCTCGGTGGCCTATGGCTGGGCGATGGAGGACCGGGAGTCCTTCTGCAAGCTCCTTGCCGACCCCGACACCGGGCAGCTTCTGGGCGCCCACATCCTGGGCGAGCAGGCACCGGTGCTGATCCAGCCGTTGATCCAGGCGATGAGCTTCGGGCTCGGCGTCCGGGACATGGCCCGGGGCCAGTATTGGATCCACCCCGCCCTCGCGGAAGTGGTCGAGAATGCGCTGTTGTCGTTGCCTCTGGCGGATCCTGCTGACGGCTCCGACGCGGGGCGCGCATGAGGGCTCGTCGCCCTCGTGGGGCACGCATCAGCGGGGTCCGCGTCCTGCCGGCGCTGGCGGCGGCCGTCGTGGGGTTCGCGGGTTGTACGTCCCCGTCGGCGGCCCCGGGGGAACCATCCCCGGCTCCCGCCTCGCCGTCCCCTTCAGCGAGCGCTGTTGGGCGTACGCCAACCCCGACGCCCGTGCCCGCCGAACCCACAGAACCCGCGGCACCCGCCGAACCGGAGCAGTGCAACGTGCTGATCGACCGACTGACACCCGAAGAGCGGATCGGGCAGCTCTTCATGGTGGGCAAGACCAGCACGGAACCGGTGACTGAGGAATACCGGCAGATGCTGGCGACGACCCACGTCGGCAGCGTCGTGCTGCTCGGCAACTCCCGGGAGGGCACCGCCCGGGTCAAGGAACTCACCGACAGCCTGCGGCACTCAGCTGCGGCACCTGAGTCCATCGGCTTGCTGATCGCCGTCGATCAGGAGGGTGGCCAGGTGCAGCGCCTGAAGGGCCCGGGCTTCGACACCATGCCATCTGCGCGGGTGCAGGCGAATCGACCCGTGCCGGAGCTGGAGCGCTCCGCCGCGCATTGGGGACGCCAGCTCGTCGCGGCCGGTGTGGATGCGAACCTGGCCCCGGTCGCGGACGTGGTGCCCGCCAATCGGGTCGCGAACAACGCCCCGGTCGGGCAGCTCGAGCGGCACTATGGCGAGACCGTCGCGGAGGTCTCCCCGCGGGTGGCGGCTGTCGTCCGAGGGTTCGACGAGGCGGGCATCACCACCAGCGTCAAGCACTTCCCGGGCTTGGGCCACGTCGCCGGCAATACCGACTTCGCTGCGGGTGTGAACGACACCTCGATCACCCGCCGCGACCCGGGATTGGCCGCCTTCAAGGCCGGCACGGATGCGGGTGCGGACATGGTCATGATCGGCACCGCCACCTATGCCCGCATCGATCCCGGGGTGCCCGCTGCCTTCTCCTCGGTCGTGATCGAACGCATGGTGCGCCAGGACATGGGTTTCAACGGGGTGGTGATCTCCGATGATCTCGGCGTCGCCCAGCAGGTCTCCGATGTGGCGCCCGGTGAGCGGGCTGTGCGGTTCCTGGCTGCGGGCGGTGACCTCGTCATCAACGGTGATCCGCGCCTGCAGGCAGAGATGACCCGGGCCGTCACCGAACGGGCGGCGGCGGATCCGGCCTTCGCGGAACGGCTCCGGGTGAAAGTCCAACGGGTCGTGGACATGAAAGCGCGTGGTGGTCAGGTGACCTGCCTGCCGCCTGCCTGAGTTTTCGCCGTTCCGTGCGCGCGTCCGGGTCAGGGGCCGACCCGGAGGCTGGCCATGGCCTGTCGGGCAGGTTCTTCCCATTCGGGGCTGACGTTGGGGATCGAGGCGGAGAAGATGCTGGAGCGCCCCTCACCGGTATCGACGATCAACACTGCGAGCCACTCCCGGTCAGTACGCAGGCCCGGGATCTTGAACGACAGGTCGGACTCGATCAGCCAGGCATCGTGGCCATCGACCTGCATCGCCTTGCTGACCGTGTCGTTGCGGGTGACCTTGGCGTCGCCATAGAACTGGCCGATGATGCACGTGGTGACGATGCCGGCGCCGTCGCGAGGGTTGAAGAAACCGTCCCCGGCCCGCAGCTCGCCGACCATGACCGAGGCCACCCAGCCCTGGGTCTGCCCGTTCTCCGGATAGCTATCGACGAGGATGTCCTGTTTCGCGGCGTTGAAACCGAACGGGATCCGCACCTCTTGGGACGGGAAGCTCCACGGCTCGGGCAGTTGGGGATAGGACAACAGCCCACCATGGACCCGACCGTTGCGGGTCGCCTCCTCGGTCGGTGGCTGCATGTCGAGCGGGGGACAGAGCACCTTGTTGTCGCCCGAACCCGGCTTGTTCTCCCCGCCCAGCCCGCCGGTGTTGCTGATGCCCCGGACGATGAAACCCACCACCACGACGAGGACGACAACGATGGCCGCGGCCGCGATGATCCAGC
>JAUNUL010000373.1 GCA_030538175.1 Propionibacteriaceae bacterium
CCGCCTGCTCCTCGCGCTGGTGGACACCGGGCGCATCGCCGGCTGGGCCGCGGACCGGGACACGGCGTGGAAGTCGAGCGCGGACGGGGGGATCGCGTGACACCGGCCCGTGCCGCCGTCGGCCGGACGTGAGTCGTGACATAATCGGCCGAACGCGTCCTCGGCGACGCCTGGTCGGGTCCGGAGCCGACGCCGTCACGGGATCGTCCGTGGGGCGGGGGAATACCGGGCGGGGCAGGTGCGTTGAACCGCGAAAGACCCTGCAGACCTCGGCCGCCTCGACGGCCCGGGCGCCGCCGGCACCGGTCAACGGTGCTCCGCGCGTTCGAGGAGGACTTGACAGGGTCACGCGCATGTCCGCCGGCGAGCCCGGCGCCCATGGGCGTGACGACGCAAGCGACGCCCGTGCAGCCGCACGGACCTACGGAAAGGCCTCGAGTGACTCCGACGTCCACCACCACCGGCACGACCGACGACCAGGACACGACCTCGACCTCCACGGCGATATTCGGTGCGTGCTTCCGGACCGCCGCGAACGCGGCTGCGACCGATCCTGCGGCCGCGACGTGGTTGTCCTTGATCAGCGCCGCATCGCCCAGGCCCATCCGGTGGTTGACGCCACCGCCGCATCGGACGGCGTACTTCTGCAGCACCCGCAGCCCGGGCACCGTCTTGCGGGTATCACGAACCCGGGCCTGAGTCCCGGCCAGCGCGTCCGCCCACGCCGCGGTCGCCGTGGCCACCCCGGACAGCTGGCAGAGCAGGTTGAGCATCGTGCGCTCCGCAGTCAGCAGGCAGCGCAGCGGACCGGTCACGGTGAGCACGAGATCGCCCTTGGCCACCCGGTCCCCGTCGGTCGCGACGAGGGTCGTGGTGACGTCGATGCCCAGCCGGGCGGCCATGGTGTGCATGACGGCGGCCGCAATGGGTACGCCGGCCAGGCAGCCCGGCTTGCGGGCGACCACGTCGGCGGTGCCCTGGGCGTCCTGCGGCAGCGTCGCCTCGGAGGTCACGTCCGGACCCCACGAGAGGTCCTCATCCAGCGTGCGATTGATGACGTCCGCCACGTGCTCGGGATCGAGCCCGGCCGTGGTCAAGGCAGTGGTGATGTCGTTCGGCCAGGTGTTGGTCTGGGGGTTGTTCTCGGACGTCACTGGTCCTCCTCGGCGTTGATGGGTTCCTGACGCATTCGCAGGGTGCCGTTGAGTTGCAGCGCCAGTCGGCGTACCCAACTCGGCACCTGGTTCGGATGGTCCGCGCGGCGGTGGCAGCCCCGGGACTCGGTGCGGGCGAGTGCGGCCGTGGCGACCAACGTCGCCACCGTACGCAGGTTCTCCGCATCGAGACTCTCGTGGTTCAGCTCGGTGGTCTCCGGCAGCCCACCCAGCACGGTCAGGGCCGACCGCAGCCCGGCATCGGTGCGGTGCACGGCGACACCGGAGTCAGTGGCCCGGCGGAGGTCGACGAGAGCCGTCGGCTCGGTCAGAGGGGCAGCGTCCCGGCGTACGGCAGCTTCGGGAGTCCAACCGAACCGATCGCCGACCAGCAACGCGCCCAGCCGCTCGCCCGCGACCAGGCCCTCGGTGACCGAGTTGGACGCGAGCCGGTTGGCGCCCTGGACGCCGGTCGCCGCGACCTCGCCGATCGCATAGAGGCCCTGGACGTCGGTGGTGCCCTGCAGATCCGCGGACACCCCGCCGCACAGATAGTGCGCGGCGGGCCGGACCGGGATCGGCTCGGTCACCGGGTCGACGCCTCGCTCCCGGCACATCGCCAGGATCGATGGGAAGTGTGACTTCCACTTCTCGGAACCGAAGTGACGGGCGTCGAGGAACAGGTTCTGTTCACCCGTGCGGGCCATGTGCTCTTCCATCGAGGCGGCCACGACATCGCGCGGGGCCAGATCGGCCAGCGGGTGCAGGCCTTGCATGACCCGCGCCCCGGTGCCGTCGATGAGGAACGCGCCTTCGCCGCGGACGGCTTCGGAGATGAGTACGCCGCGGTCGCCCGGCCGTCGATGTGCCGGCGGGACCACCAGAATCGTCGGGTGGAACTGCACGAACTCGATGTCGCGGATGGTCGCCCCCGCGCGCAGGGCAGCGGCGATCCCATCCCCGGTCGCGACGGCCGGGTTGGTGGTCAGCGACCACAACTGCCCGATGCCGCCGGCGGCGAGGACGACCGCGGGGCTGCTGATCTCGCCGATGCGACCGTCGGCATCGATGACGCGTACGCCACACGCCGCACCCTCGGCATCGGTGAGCACGTCGACCAGACGGGTGTGATCACGCACCCGGATCGACGAGTCGGGGTTAAGGATCGCGGCGTGCAGGGCGGCGCTGAGGGTGCGCTGGACCTCGCGACCGGTGGCGTCCCCGCCGGCATGCAGGATGCGGCGGGCGTGGTGACCGCCCTCGAGGTGGAGGTCATAGGCGCCCGAGTCGTCGGTGTCGAACTTCGCGCCCAGAGTGATCAACTGCTCGATGGCCTCGGGGGCGTGGGTCACCAGATCCCAGACCGCATCGACGTCGCAGAGGCCGGCGCCCGCAGTAAGGGTGTCGGACACGTGCAGGGCGAGGGAGTCGGAATCCGACCACACGGCGGCCAAGCCGCCTTGGGCCCAGTCCGTCGCGGTTTCGGTGATCTCACCGCGGGTGACGACGAGGGTGTCCACCCCTGCCGTCGCCAACTCCACCGTGGCGGCCAAGCCCGCGGCGCCCGAACCGATCACGACCACTTGGGCGCTGTCGGTCCAGGTCGCCGGGGGCGTGGCCAGCTCGCGACCGATGCCGCGGCTGGGCGCCGGTCCGGGGGACGTCGTCCCGTTGGCCGGCGCGCCGTCGGGTGTTGGGTCGCCGGGTGTTGGCTC
>JAUNUL010000374.1 GCA_030538175.1 Propionibacteriaceae bacterium
CAAGGCGCCGGGCCCCATCGGCTCAATGACCCAAGAGCTCGGTCCGTCGGTACCGCTCTCGGCATGTCAGCGATCCCTGGTCTCAGCGACCCTGGCCTTCAGTTCTCCCTGTCAGCCGGTCACCGAACTGGACGTGCCAGTCGGTCTCGGCGGCGTCGACGCCTGGGGGAGCGGCGCTCGCACCCGTCAGCGGGATCGACCCTGCGGGGAGGATCAGCGCGACCCCACGGCGACTGGCCGGCGTACCCGCCACTGAATCGATGCGATCCTGCACCGGCAGGAGCTCTCCGCCCCGCTCCACCCGCACGCTCGGGCAGAAGTCGACCCGGCTCAGGGCCCGGACCAGCACGACGTCCGGCAAGATCACCCAGCCGGGATAGCGGTTGCCCTCATCGGTCACCACGGTGACCTGCTCGGCGATCATCGGCGGGCCTCGCCCGAGGGGACGACCCCGTTCGAGGGCAGAACGTCGTCAGAGCCGACCCGGCGTACGCGATCCAGCCGGCCGTCGACGGCAGGCCCAGCCTGAGGCTCTGAGGAGCTACATGCCAAGGGAGCACGCATGGCTGGGTATTCGTGCACCGTGAAGCCAACGCGCTCATAGAGCCGCTGCCCGGAGGCGGTCGCCATGAGTTCCGCGCGTCGTACGCCGGTCGTCTCTGCCCAGCGCATCACCTCCGCCAGCGCAGCCGAGGCGTGTCCACGACCCCGGTGCTCGGGTCGGGTGGAGACGTTGTTGATGTGCACATCGCCGCCGCTCGGGTTGCCCGGTGACGGGATGGTCTCCCGACGGAAGCCCACCGCGCACGACACCACGTCACCGGCGACCTCGACCACGATGAAGCAGCAGCCCGGGTCGTCGATCCGGGCGGCGAACCACTGCTCCGCACTGTCCTGCCAGCCGTCGTGTGCCGAGCTGCCCATGTCGGTGAACATCTCCGCCCTCAGCTCGGCAAGGGCTGCAGCGTCACCGAGGGTCGCGCGGCGAACGGTTCGTGACTCCATGCGCCCAGCCTATGTTTGCGGGCTCGCGACCTGATGCACGTGATGCATCAGGTTGCCAGTGCCACTTGAGGGACCTCTATGGAGCCGATAGTCAGGGCAGCCGCCGACCAGGCCACGACTTCCCTACCTGAGGCCGACGTTCCTACCCGTGCACAAGTAGGAACGTCGGTCTCAGGTAGGGAGGTGCGCTGAAGCAGGGGCAACCCGGTTGGAAAGTGCATCTCGGGTAGGGACGTGCAGTCCAATAGGGCTGGGTGCTACTCGGGTAGGGACGTGTGGCACTGCTGGGGACGCCCTCACCGTGCTCGCGACCTGATGCATGGAGCGCATCAGGTTGCCAGCGCCCCGACCTGATGCATGGGGCGCATCAGGTTGCCAGCGCGCCAACCTAGACTCATGGAGTGCAGATCAACGAGCTGAGTGCGCTGGAACTGTCGACGGCGATCCGCGAAGGGGCGGTGAGCGTTCGTGAGGCTACCGAAGATGCGCTCGCGCGAGCCCACGCTGACACTCTCGGTGCGTTCACCCACCTGTGTGACGAGCGGGCGCTGGCACAGGCGGACGAGTTGCAGGTGAGGCTCGGCCAAGAAGGGTTCGAGCCGGGGCCGCTGTTCGGCGTACCGTGCCCGATCAAGGACCTCACCCAAGTTGCTGACCTTCCCCTGGAGGGTGGATCCCAAGTGCTGCGGGGCAATGTCGCTGGCAGTGACGACGGGGTGGTGATCCGGCTCCGCGACGCGGGGACGGTGATGATCGGCAAGACGGCGACACCGGAGTTCGGGTTGCCGTGCTACACGGAGCCGGAGGGACGTACGCCGGCCTCGACTCCGTTCGATCCCCGCCGGGGCGCCGGTGGGTCCTCGGGCGGGGCAGCCGCGGCGGTGGCCTCACATGTGGTCGCGATCGCGCATGGCTCCGACGGGGGCGGCTCGATCCGTATCCCGGCCGCCGCATGCGGCCTGGTCGGGCTCAAACCAAGCCGCGGGCGAGTCTCGAAGGGGCCGCTGACCGTTGACGGCCCTGGACTGACCTCCGACGGCGTGCTGACGCGGACGGTCAGGGACACTGCCGCTGCCCTCGATGTGCTGGCGCCGGGGTGGCCCGGTGACCCGCCCAACCCCGAGGGCACCTTCCTCGCCGCCGCCGATCAGAACGTCCAGCGCCTGCGCATTGGGGTCCTCGTCGAGCCCGTCATCGCCGACGATGCGCCGGTCCACCCGGGGGCGCTCGCGGCGGTCGACAGGACGGTCGCGATCCTCCAGGAGCTTGGTCACGAGATCGACGAGGCCCCACGCCCCTTCGCCGCGGGCGCCTGGGACGCGTTCGCCGCGATCTGGGCGGTCGGTTCGCTCGGCGCGCCCGTCCCCGAGGGTGCGGAGGACCAGTTGCGTCCGCTGACGCGCTGGCTGCGGGAGCGGGGGCGTACCTTCTCGGGACAACAGCACGCCCAAGCCCTCATCGCCGCCCAACAGGTCACCCGCCAGACCGCCGAGCTCTGGGACCCGTTCGACATCATCCTGACCCCGACCCTTGCCCAGCCACCGGCCCTCCACGGGTCCCTGCGCAATGACGCCGACCCCGCCGAGGACTTCGCCGCACAGACCCGATTCACCCCGTGGACATCGATCTACAACCTCACAGGGCGTCCCGCCATCTCGCTGCCGGTGCATCAAGAAGCCGTCGATGGGATCCAACTCCCGTTCGGTGCGATGCTCGGTGCGCGGATGCACGAGGACGCCCTGCTGATCGCCGTCTCGGCGAAGATCGAGGAGGCGTACCGGTGATCGAGGAGGCCTG
>JAUNUL010000375.1:0-1758 GCA_030538175.1 Propionibacteriaceae bacterium
GTGGGACCGACCGAGGCGCACACCGCCAAGGTGATGCAGCAAGCCATCTGGACCACCGCGGACAGGTACCTGCGCAGTATCGTCGAGCCGGAGGACTACGGCGACTACATCATTCCGTTCACGGTCCTACGTCGTCTTGAGTGTCTCCTGGCCGACACCAAGCCGGCCCTGCTTGACTTCTTGGCCTCGACGAACCTCTCTGGGCAGATCCTCGATATGACGATCCAGCACAAGTTCAGCCTGCACTTCTACAGCAGCTCGCCGCTGGACCTCACCGTCATTGCCAAGACCGACGACAAGGTCCTGGAGTCGCTGGAGCTCTATCTCGACTCGTTCTCTGAGTCGATCCGCGACATCTGGACGCACTTCAAGCTCAATGAGCGCGCCGCCACCTTGGCGAACGCCGGCCGCCTGTGGGGCGTGATCAAGCACTTCGCGGTGCTGGACATGCACCCCGAACGGCTCACCGACACCTCGATGGGCGACATCTTCGAGGACGTCATGTACCGCGCGTTCAACACCAAGGGCAAGGGTGCCGGTGCGTTCTATACCCCGCGTGACGCGATCCGGCTCAAGGTCGATGTGCTGTTCAGCTCTGATGACGATGGTCTGACCGGCTCACCGCGGGCACAGGCGGCATGTTGCTGGTCGCTTCGCGTGCGTTGAAAGAGCTCAACCCGAGCATCGATGTTGGTCTGTACGGCCAGGAGCTCATGGAGACCGCGTATGCGATCGGCAAGGCTGACCTGTTGATCCAGGGTGGACGTCCTGATGCCATCCGCCGAGGAAACACCTTGGTCCAGGATGAGTACGCTGATCGGACCTTCGACTACATCCTGTCCAACCCGCCCTTCGGTTCTGACTGGACCGCCAGCCGGAAATCGGTCGAGGAGCAGGCCAACATCCCTGGCAGCAGGTTCAGTCACGGCCTGCCTGCTGTGTCTGATGGTCAGATGTTGTTCCTGGCTCACTGCGCCACCAAGCTGCGACCGGCCGGCCCCAATGGCGCAGGTGGCCGCGCTGACTGATCTGGATACCCCTGCTTACGACGGAGACCGCGCATTGGGCGGCTCGACACCGGAGCAGGTCGCCCTGTCAGAGGCCATCGAACAGGTCAACGCCCTTTTCGCTGCCAGCGGACTCGACTTGGGCAACGGGTCGGGGGAGGCATGGACGAGAGCCGTCTGGGGTGTGCTGACCGAGGACGAGGACATTAAGGCGATGAGTGCCGAGAACTCGCCCGAACAGCTGCAGGCATCGCCGAAGTTCAAGGACAAGGTCACCGGAGCAGTGGTGTCCGTGGCCGCCGACTCCGCGGCCATGACAGAGGCGGCGATGGCGAATCCGGATCTTTACGACGGGCTGGTCGAGCTGTTGGCCAAGATCACAGCGATCGTGCACGGGGAGCAGCGGCCTGGACGGTCGCGCGTGGAGCAGGCATGGCCTGCAGCCGGCAACATCGGAGCGACTATCGACGAGCCGATGCTGCAGTCAGATGACATGACCGCAGCAGTCGATGCTGCCCTGGCCGACTCGGAGGGAGACGCGTCAAACGACTTTGCCGTTGGCGCCGGGCGAGCCCTGCTTTCGGCGGAAGACCATTGAACACCTGGTGGTGGCTTGCGCGTGCGCCCCGTCCGTGCTTTAGCCCGATAGATACGCTACCTTTAGCCGCTGTTCTACGCTTCCTTTAGCGGAGATCTCCGCGCGATCTTGGGCGGCGGCGGCCTGAGCCGTCAGTGCAGGTGGTCCCCAACG
>JAUNUL010000375.1:1768-2800 GCA_030538175.1 Propionibacteriaceae bacterium
AGGCCAACGACTCCAGGCCAACGTGTGCACGATGTATCGCTTCAGGTGAGTGTGGGCATGCGCCATCGACGCTGCGGAGTGTCAAACCGCGACGATCGGGAGACAACAACGAATCCTGGGGGTGCGAGCGCTTCGTTCGTGCGGACCGTGAGAGCAAAAGTGTCAGTGGCGACTGCGAGACTCAGGGGCAGCAAAAAGCTCCGGCCGTGTGATCGGTCCCTTGCGGGACTACAGGGACGGTTCCGGAGCGTCTGACACAAGATTAGCACGAGCGAGGATTGATGCTCCGGAGTCAAACCGCCGCGGTAGTCAGGGTCGGGCCGGCTCGCTTCCAGCCCTATCTGAAGGATGCGCACGGCGATCGGGTCAGAGCGTTGGCTCTCTATGAGTGGAACTCGCAGCTTGCAGCCGCTTTGTGGCGTGACTTGGGCCACTTGGAGGTCTTCCTCCGGAACGCACTCGACGCCCAGATGCAGGCGCGCCACATGCGGCTCGGCAGAGTCGGCGATTGGTTGGATGATCCTGCACAAGAGTTGGGACGCGACCCGCGACCGAAAGGGCGACACCAACAGCCCTATCGGGAGATCGCTTCAGCGCGAACGCGGGTGCGGAACAACAACAAGCAACCGAGTCACGATCAGATCTTGTCGGAGACAACTTTCGGCCTCTGGCACCAACTCGTAGCGGCGAAACAACGCTTTCTCTGGCCAGATCTTGCCAATGCGTTCCCACATGCGCCTACGCGATCACATCACCACGTGGCTACCCCGTTGGCTCGTCTTCGTAGTCTCCGAAACCGGATCGCACATCATCACCGAATTGTGGCTGTTGACATCAGCGGTCGACTGGCCGATGTTCTCGAGCTGTTGGCCTACATCGACCCAGACGTGCGTGATTGGGTTCAGGCAAACAGCGATGTCCCTAGGGTGAAAGCGCTCCGCCCATCGCCATAGAACTCGTCAGGGCAAGCGATCCCCGTTGCGCTGGGCCGTGCGATAGACGGCGGGGACCATCACTCCGCCGAGCCACTCG
>JAUNUL010000376.1 GCA_030538175.1 Propionibacteriaceae bacterium
CGTGCGCATTCCGGCGGGCCCTGCGCGATGACGACATGAACTTCCCGACCTATCGGCAGGCCGGGTTGCTCATTGCCGGGGGATATCCACTGGCGTTGATGATGAATCAGATCTATGCCAATGCCGGTGACCCAACGCATGGGCGTCAGTTGCCCGTGCTCTATTCAGCCAAGGACCACGTGTTCTTCACCGTGTCGGGCAACCTCGGCACCCAGATCCCGCAGGCGGTCGGGTGGGCGATGGCGTCCGCGATCGCCGGAGATGCGCGCATTGCCTCGGCCTGGATCGGTGACGGCGCGACTGCGGAGGGTGATTTCCACGCAGGGATGGTGTTCGCCTCGACCTATCGTCCGCCGGTGATCATCAATGTCGTCAACAACCAGTGGGCGATCTCGACATTTCAGGGGATCCCGCGGGGTGGTTCGCAGACGTTCGCGCATCGTGGTCTTGGTTTTGGCATCCCATCCCTGCGGGTGGATGGCAATGACTATCTGGCCGTGTACGCCGTCGCGCGCTGGGCCGCCGATCGGGCGCGGGCGAACCTGGGCCCGACGCTCATCGAGCATGTGACCTATCGCGCCGGGGCGCACTCGACCTCGGATGACCCGTCGGCGTACCGGCCGGCAGGGGAGGCGATGGCTTGGCCGCTCGGTGATCCGATCGATCGGTTGAAGCAGCACCTGATCGTGTCCGGGGAATGGAGCGAGGAAGCGCACGCTGACCTCGTCGCCCGGGTGACGGAACACATCCTGGAGACCCAGGTCCAGGCCGAGGCGATCGGCACCCTGCATGCCGGCAGTCGTTCGAGCAAGAAGTTCATGTTCGAGGGTGTGTTCGCTGAGATGACACCTCACCTCGAACAGCAGCGCCGGGAGGCGGGGTTCTGACATGACCGAAATTCTGAACAGGCCGGCGCCCACTGAGACAAGCGTGGCGACCAGGCGCATGACGATGATCGAAGCCATCCGGGACGCTCACGAGGTCGCCATGGCGGCCGACGAACGTGTCGTCGTCTATGGCCAGGACGTGGGCTATTTCGGTGGTGTGTTCCGCTGCACCGCTGGGCTGCAACGCCGGTTCGGCAAGGCGCGCTGTTTCGATGCTCCGATCTCCGAACAGGGGATTGTCGGGACCGCGATCGGGATGGCGGCGTACGGTCTGCGGCCGGTCGTCGAAATCCAGTTCGCGGACTATATGTATCCGGCGTACGACCAGATCGTTTCTGAGGCCGCGCGCATCCGGTATCGGTCCGCCGGGGACTTCACGTGTCCGCTGGTGATCCGCATGCCGGTGGGTGGCGGGATCTTCGGCGCGGAGACCCACAGTCAGTCGCCGGAGGCGCTGTTCACGCATGTTGCGGGGCTGAAGACGGTCATGCCGTCGACGCCCCATGACGCGAAGGGGTTGTTGCTCGCCGCGATCGAGGACCCCGATCCGGTGATTTTCCTGGAGCCGAAGCGGCTCTATAACGGCCCGTTCGATGGCTATCCGGATCGACCGATTGTGGCTTGGAAGAATCATCCGGCGGCCACGGTGCCGGAGGGCTATTTCACCGAACCGCTGGGCAAGGCCGCTATCCGCCGGGCGGGCAGTGCCGTGACGGTGTTGGCGTACGGGACGATGGTCCACGTCGCGCTCGCAGCCGCGAACGAGGCCGGTGTGGATGCCGAGATCATCGATCTGCGGACATTGCTGCCGCTTGATCTCGACACGATCGCTGCGTCGGTGCACAAGACGGGCCGGTGTGTGATTGTCCACGAGGCGACGCTGACGAGCGGTTTCGGGGCGGAGTTGGCCGCCCTGGTTCAGGCGGAGTGCTTCTATCACCTGGAGGCGCCGATTCGGCGGGTGGCGGGCTGGGATATGCCGTATCCGCACGTCCACGAATGGAACTATTTCCCGGGTCCGGCGCGGGTCGGCGCGGCCATGCGGGAGACGGCAGAGGCGGTGTGAGATGGGGGAGTACACCATCACCATGCCTGACATCGGCGAAGGCATCGCCGAAGCCGAACTCATCGAGTGGTTGGTTGCGGTCGGCGATGAGGTCGCCGCCGATGCTCCGTTGGCGGAGGTGACCACGGACAAGGCGCGCGTGCAGATTCCCTCACCTGTCGCGGGGACCGTCCAACGGCTGGGGGCGGAGCCGGGGGACCTGGTCGCCGTGGGGGCGGAACTCATCCGGCTGGAGGTCGCCGGGCGATCGGCTGCGGGCCCCGACGTCGCGGCGCACGGCGCACAAGAGCAAGGCGAGAAGGCCGATGGCGCCGAACCTCAGGGGGGTCAGATCGACGGTGCCGAAGCTCGGGTCGTGCAGACCCAGGTCATGGAGGACGCCGAGCGGCAGGAGGCGAGCGAAGCTGTGGACAGCGGTGTCGGGCAGGCCCCGAGGTCACGAAACGGGCCCAAGGTCCTCGCGGCCCCGGCCGTCCGGGGACGCGCCCGTGACGCCGGGGTGAGCCTGGCCTCGGTGCCAGCCACCGGTCCTGGCGCGCGGGTGACGGCTGCTGACCTGGAGACCTATCTGCGTACGCCAGTCGGGCGCCTCGGGGCTGTGTCGGCGGGTCGGCCGGGCATGGGTGTCGACCGTGGGGGCGATGCAGCGGGCCCGAGGTCGCGCGACGGCGTGACTGAGATTCCCCTCCGCGGGATCCGACGAGTGATCTCGCAACGACTGCAGCAGACATGGCACGAGGTCCCGCACATCACGATCGTGGAGGAGGTCGATGTCACGGAACTGGAGGATCTGCGGGCTCGGCTGAACGAAGATCGGGGAGGCAAGGGTGCTGGGCGTGGTGGT
>JAUNUL010000377.1 GCA_030538175.1 Propionibacteriaceae bacterium
GATCCTCTTGCGAAGCGGCTGGGGGTCGATGCCGTGCTTCGTGTTGTACGCCACCTGGATCTCGCGCCGACGGTTGGTCTCGTCGATCGCAGCAGCCATCTGGGGAGTGATGGTGTCGGCGTACATATGAACCTGACCGGCCACGTTGCGCGCGGCCCGCCCGATCGTCTGAATCAACGACCGATCCGAGCGCAGGAACCCTGCCTTGTCGGCATCCAGGATCGCGACGAGAGACACCTCGGGCAGGTCGAGCCCTTCCCGGAGAAGGTTGATGCCCACCAGCACGTCATAGTCACCCATCCGCAGTTCACGCAGGAGTTCAACACGCTTCAGGGTGTCGACTTCGGAGTGCAGATACCGGGTCCGCACACCGTTCTCGAGCAGATAGTCGGTCAGATCCTCAGCCATTTTCTTAGTCAGCGTCGTGACAAGCACGCGTTCATCCCGGTCGGCCCGCAGCCGGATCTCCGCCATCAGGTCATCGATCTGACCCTTCGTCTGCTTGACGATGATCTCCGGATCAACCAAGCCCGTCGGGCGAATGATCTGCTCCACCGCGCCATCGCTGCGCGCCAACTCATAGCTGCCGGGTGTCGCCGACAGATAGACCGTCTGGCCGATGCGCTCGACGAATTCTTCGAACCGGAGCGGCCTGTTATCCATGGCGCTGGGCAATCGGAATCCGTGCTCCACGAGGGTGCGTTTGCGGGACATATCCCCCTCATACATCCCACCGATCTGCGGCACGGAGACATGGGATTCATCGAGCACCAGCACGAAGTCTTCCGGGAAATAGTCGAGCAAGCAGTTGGGTGGCGAGCCAGGCTCGCGTCCGTCGATATGCAGGGAATAGTTCTCGATGCCTGAGCAGGTGCCGATCTGGCGCATCATTTCCAGGTCATAGGTGGTGCGCATGCGCAGCCGCTGTGCTTCCAACAGCTTGTTCTGCGATTCCAGTTCGGCAAGGCGCTGCTCGAGCTCCACCTCGATCCCATGGATCGCCTTGTCCATGCGATCGGCACCCGCGGCATAGTGCGAGGCTGGGAAGATATACATCTCATCGTCCTGAGACACCACCTCACCCGTGAGCGGCTGCAGCGTGGACAGCGCCTCGATCTCGTCGCCGAAGAACTCGACGCGCCAGGCGAGCTCCTCATACATCGGATAGACCTCGAGCGTGTCACCGCGCACCCGGAACGTGCCGCGATCACCCGAAATGTCATTCCTTGCATATTGGATGTCGACCAAACGCCGCAGCAGGACGTCGCGATCCATCACGTCGCCGACCCGCAGCTTGATCATCTGATCAACCCACTCCGTGGGCGTGCCCAGGCCATAAATCGCTGAAACGGTCGCCACCACGATCACGTCCCGGCGAGTGAGCAGCGAATAGGTCGCACGGTGCCGGAGGCGCTCAACCTCCTCATTGAGCGAGGAGTCCTTTTCGATATAAGTATCCGTCTGCGGGACATAGGCCTCAGGCTGATAATAGTCGTAGTAGGAAACGAAATATTCCACGGCATTCTTGGGAAAGAAGTGCCGCAGTTCGTTGGCGAACTGGGCTGCCAGCGTCTTGTTGGGCTGCATCACCAACATCGGGCGCTGCAGCCGCTCAGCCAGCCACGCCACCGTCGCGGTCTTGCCCGTGCCGGTCGCACCGAGCAGCACGATGTCCTGCTCCCCCGCATTGACCCGGCGTTCCAACTCATCGATCGCTGCCGGCTGGTCGCCGCTGGGTTCGAAATCGGCCTCCACGCGGAAGGGGGCCAAGGTGCGCTGCACGTCTTCAACCGGTCGCATGGTGACGAGCGTACGCAGCCCCACCGACAATTCCACGACGCGGCCACTCATGACCCGGAATTGGCCGGTGGCCCCACCCCCAAAGGGGGGGAGGCCACCGAACGATTGGTCCGTGAGCGTGGCGCCGCTCAGCTGACCTGACTCTGCAACGCAGAGATCATCATCTTGTCCACCGCGTCGGTGAACTGCTTGTTCTCGAAGTCGGACGATCGCGCCACCGCCACGGCCCGGAAGCCACTGCCATCAGACTTCTTCGACGAGACCAGGGCGAAGAATGTCACCCGGTTCGTCGCGCCACCACTGGTCGCGGTCATGGCTGCGGCCCCTTGGGCAACATCAAGCTCGGGGTGGACATTGGGCGTCCGCACCTCGCCCCGTTGCACATCCGATCCACTTTCCGTCAGTTGATCCAGGAACGTCGTCAGAGCACTCCGGGGATCAGGTGCGGAACCAGCCTCGACCACGAACGACCGACCATTGCCGTCGGACAGCCTGACCGCCCGACCCGCCCGTTCCGCGACCGACCAGCCAGGCTGGAGAGAGACCGAGATCCCGTTGCCAACCTCAACCTGCTCCCCCGACTGGGTGGTGGAGGTGGTGGTCGTCGTCGGCCGCCGCGTGGTCGTGGGTCCCGTTGTCGTGGTCGGCCCGGTGGTGGGCTGCCTGGTGGTCGGGCCCGTGGTGGGACCCACCGTGGGCGGCGGCGGAGGAGGCGGCAGAACGTTGTCGTCCTTGTTGTTGAGCAGGCCGAGCAGCAGACCGCCAAGACCCAGCACGAGGACAGCCGCGATCACGATGCCGATCAGCATCACATTGGACTTCTTCTTGGGTGGGGGGCCCGACGGAGGCATGCCCCCGTACCCCTGACCCGGGTGGGCCTGGTAGCCCTGTTGCCCTGTGTACGCCTGCTGGCCCTGCTGGCCCGCGACGGCCACCCGGTGACCGGCGCCGACGTGCTGATCAGCTCGGACGTCCCGGTGGGCGCCGGGCTG
>JAUNUL010000378.1 GCA_030538175.1 Propionibacteriaceae bacterium
ATTCCGATCAGCATGGAAGGTGCGCCGTCGATCGAGGTCGACGGTGCGCTGGTGCACCCGCGACCGCTGCAGGAGCCGAGGATCCCCCTGTGGATCGCCGGCGGCGGCGAGAAGGTCACGCTGCGGATCGCAGCGAAGTACGCCGACTACACCAACTTCGACGGCACACCGGAGGGCTTCGCCCGGAAGTCAGAACTGTTGCGCCAGCACTGCGCGGACGTCGGCACCGACTTCGATCGCATCGTCCGGTCGTCGAACTACAACAGCTTCATCGGCCGCGACGAAGCAGAAGTCGCCGAGCGACGGGCGGCGTACATCGATCGCGTGAAGCCACACTTGAGCGACGCGCAGTTGCAGGGGCAGCTCGGATCCTTCGATGGGCTGCCCGGCACGGGCACACCCGAGCAGATCATCGAGAACCTGCAGGGGCTGAAGAAGCTGGGCATGACCTACGCCATCATCTATCTGCCCGACCTCGCCTATGACACCTCCAGTCTCGAACTTTTCGAGACCGAGGTCATCCCGGCCCTGGCGGACTAACCCGAGCCATAGGTCGACCAACCGGTTGATCGGTTCGATCACGGATCGCTCAACCGGTTGGTGCGGATCGCTCAACCGTTCCTCGGGCGGGTCGCTCACCAGACCCGGTCGAACCCGCGCCGGCGGCTAGTCCACCAGTGCGGTGTCCCGCCGCTCCGGCAGGGTGAACGCCGCCAGGGCCCCGATCGCGAAGGCCACGGCGAAGGTGGTGAACACCAGCCAGTTGGCGCCACCACCCCATGCGATCAGCACTGGCACCAGCAGCGGCGCAATGATCGACGCGATGCGACCGAACGCCGCCGCGGCACCGGTCCCCTTGCCGCGGGCGGCAGTGGGATAGAGCTCGGGGCCGATGGCATAGAGCGCACCCCAGGCGCCGAGATTGAAGAAGGACAGCGCACAGCCGGCCGCGATGATCTGCCCGGGGGTGCTGGCCAGGCCGAGCAGACCGGCTGCGACGGCGGAGCCGATCAGGAAGGAAGCCAACGTCGGACGTCGACCCCACTTCTCGATCAGATAGGCCGCCGCCGCATAACCAGGCAGCTGCGCGAGGGTGATGATCAGGGTGTATTCGAATGACTTCACCAGGGTGAACCCCTGCCGGTGCAGCAAAGAGGGCAACCAGATGAATGCGCCGTAATAGGACAGGTTGATGCAGAACCACACCACCCAGAGCGCGGCCGTGCGCGCCCGCAGTGCGGGTGACCAGATCGAGGGCGGCGCAACGTCAGCCGAGACGACACTGTCCGGGGACTCCACGGGCGCGATGCCCGAGGCCTCCTCGAATTTCCGAACCGCCGCCTCCGCCTCGGCCTCGCGGTCCTTGCTCTCCAGATAGCGCACCGACTCCGGCAGCCCGAACCGCACCACCATCGCGTACGCCGCAGGGACCAACCCGATCGCCAGCGCCCAGCGCCATCCGTTGTCGAGGTTGGGAATCATCAGATAGCCGATGAGCGCAGCCATGATCCAGCCCAGCGCCCAGAAGGCTTCCAGGGCGACAACCACCCGCCCGCGAATCTTGCGGGGTGCGTATTCGCTGACGAGAGTGGAGGCCACAGGGAGCTCGGCACCGAGGCCCACACCGACGAGGAACCGGAGCGCCATGAGCATGGCCACACCGGTCGCCAGCGCCGAAGCACCGGTCGCCAGCCCATAGACCAGCAGGGTCAGGGCAAACACCTGACGGCGCCCGATCTTGTCGGCCAGCAGACCACCGAGGGCCGCACCCAACGCCATCCCGACAAACCCGATCGAACCGATCCAGCCCTGAGTGCCCGGGCTGAGCTTCCACTCCACCGCGAGCGCCGCCATCACGAAGGAGATGAGGCCCACATCCATCGCGTCAAGGGCCCAACCGACGCCGGAGCCCACCAGCAGACGGGTGTGCTGCCGGTTGAAGGGCAGCCGGTCCAAACGCTCGGACCGCGTCAGACGGATGCCGGGTTCGGAGAGTCGATCAGAGGTCATGACCAGCAGTGTGCAGCACATCACTGACAAGGTCGGCGGTGCCCAGCTCGCGATGCCAGCCTGCGGATCGTGATTGGCACAGCGGTGACCCGACCGTTACAGTTAACGTGAGTTTTCTTTGATTTTCTCAGGAGTTCTTCATGGAGGTTTCGCCGCGGCGTGCCGCTGGGCCCGCGACGCCCTCGCAGGACACCTGGTGGGACGATGCCGAGGCGGCCTCCCCCGCGCCGACCGGCCGACGGTTCGCAGAATTGACCAGCGCCGACGCCTCGGATCGAGCTGACACCGATCTCCCGGGGGCACGTTCACTCGGCTTTGCCGATGATGACCCGGCCACAACGGATGACGACCCGCACGAGGCTTGGACCGCCCTGGACGGCTACCCACATCACGCCTGGGACTCAAGGGACGAAGACGATCTGCGGGACGATTGGGCCGACCAGAACTGGGACACCCCTGATCTGCGACCGGCCCGCGGTCTCGGCTTCGCGCCGGACCCTGCGGATCCCGAGGATGCTCGCCCGGCACGCGCGCTCGGATTCCTCCTCGCCGATGACCTCGACGCCGATGACGACCTCGATCGTGGCGCTGAGCCCGACTTCGACGAGGATCCTTGGGCTGAGGGCGCCCACAGCGCCGACAGCCTCACGAACGACGAGAGCACCGTCGAGAGCCGCCCGGCCCGTGGCCTTGGTTTTGCTCCCGACCCAAACCCTGACGAGACCGACGCTGCCCCGGGTCGTGGTCTTGGTTTCG
>JAUNUL010000379.1 GCA_030538175.1 Propionibacteriaceae bacterium
TCGCCGGCGATGAGCCGTTCGGCTCGGTGCTCGTGGCACCGACCGGCGACGTGCTCTTCGAGGACCACAACCACGTCGCCGGCGGGGATCACACACAGCACCCGGAGTTCGCCATCGCCCGCTGGGCGGCCGAACACCTCGACCCGGCGACGCGCGCGCAGTGCGTGGTCTATACGTCAGGTGAGCACTGCCCGATGTGCGCCGCCGCACATGGCTGGGTCGGCCTCGGCCGCATCGTGTACGCCTCGTCGTCCGCGCAACTCGCGGGCTGGCTGGAGGAACTCGGCTTCCCGCCGAGCCCGGTCGCCACTCTCCCGATCAACACGATCGTTCCCGCAGCGGTGGTCGACGGACCCGACCCAGTGTTGGCCGAGCGGGTCCGCGACCTCCACGGTCGCCGGGTGAGACCTGCCTAGCCCCGAAACCAGACTCAGCACAGGGTCGAACGCAATAGTTTCGTTCGACCCTGCATTTTGTCTGGTTTCGGGGTGGCGTGCGCAGAAGGCTGCGCTCACCCAGTGAAATCGCCCGGTGGGTCAGAGATCCCGGAACGTGGTGCGGCCCGCCCAGAGGGTCAGGCGCACCGGGTCCGGGAGATCGCGGCCGTGGTAGGGATTGTTCCGCGACTTCGATGCCGTATTGGCCCGGTCGACGACCGCCCGCCGCGTTGGGTCGACGAGGACCAGGTTCGCGGGGTTGCCCACCTCGAGTCCCTGCCCCTGATCGGTGAGCCCGGCGATCCGCGCCGGGGCGTACGCCATCCGCTCCGCGACCTGCGCCCAATCCAGACGACCCTCGTTGACCATGGTGTCCATGACCACCGCCAGCGACGCCTCCAGGCCGGTCATCCCGAACGCGGCGTCGGAGAACGCGTGATCCTTGTCGTGGGAGGCATGGGGGGCGTGGTCGGTGCCGACACAATCGATCGTCCCGTCCGCGAGCGCCTCACGCAGCGCGGCCACATGCTCATCGGGACGCAGCGGGGGGTTGACCTTGAACGTCGGGTCATACCCCTCAACCGCACTCGTGGTCAGCAGCAGGTGGTGGGGGGTCACCTCGGCGGTGACCTTGATGCCGCGGGCCTTGGCCCATCGGATGACGTCGACCGACTCGGCGGTTGACACGTGGCACACGTGATAACGGGAGCCCGTCATCTCGGCCAGCTGCACGTCCCGGGCGACGATGACGGATTCGGCCACCGCTGGCCAGCCACCCAGACCCAGCCGGCCGGAGATCTCACCCTCGTGGCAGCAGGCACCCGGCCCGGCGAGCCGAGGGTCCTGGGCGTGCTGGGCGATCACGCCGTCGAAGGCGCGCACGTATTCCAGCGCCCGCCGCATGACGAGTGAGTCGTGCACGCACAGGCCATCGTCGGAGAACATGCGGACGCCGGCCCGAGCCATCAAACCCAGCTCCGCGAGCTCCTCGCCACGCAGCCCCTTGGTGACCGCGCCGACCGGGAACACCGCCGCCGAGGAGGTCTCGGCCGCGATCTCGACCATGTTCCGCACGGCTTCCGCGGTATCAGTAACTGGGTTGACGTTCGCCATCGCGAGGACGGCGGTGTACCCACCACGGGCAGCGGCCCGCGTACCCGATTCGATCGTCTCGGCATCCTCGCGGCCCGGCTCGCGCAGGTGACAGTGCGAATCGACCAGGCCCGGCAGGGCGATCAACCCGTCCGCATCGATCCGCTCGACATCTGACCCCGCCGAGTCGGGATCGGCGAAGACCCCATCGCGGACCAGCAGGTCGCCGGGCTCACCGTCCAGTACGCGAACCCCGGTGATCAACAGATCCGTCATGAGGCCACTCCCATCTCATCCGCCCCACCCAGCACGTGATAGAGCACGCTCATGCGCACGGCGACACCCGCCGCGACTTGATCAAGAATCCGCGACCCCGCGGAATCGGCGACGTCCGCCGCCATCTCCAGCCCTCGGTTGACCGGGCCGGGATGGAGGATCGCGGCATCGGGACGCAATGCCCCCAACCGGTCGTTGGTCAGGCCATAACCGATCGTGTATTCCCGCGGTGTCGGGAAATAGCCGCCGCTCATCCGCTCACGTTGGACCCGCAGCATCATCGCCACATCCACCTCACCGAGCACCGCGTCGAGATCGGTCGAGACCTCCGCCGGCCAGGTGTCCACGCCCGACGGCAACAGGGTCGGGGGAGCCACCAGAACCACCTTCGCCCCCAGGGTCTTCAGCAACAGGACGTTGCTGCGGACCACGCGCGAGTGCGTGAGGTCACCGGTGATCGCGATGGTCTTGGTCGACCAGTCATCGTCGAATCCACCGGGCAGCGTCCGGAAGTGCCTGCGCATCGACAGAGCGTCGAGCAGTGCCTGCGTCGGGTGCTCGTGGGTCCCGTCGCCGGCGTTGACCACCGACCCGCGGATCCAGCCTGCGGCCTGGGCCGGGGCCCCGGATGCGGAGTGCCGGATGACCATCCCATCGACACCCATGGCGTCAATCACCTGCACCGTGTCACGCAGTGACTCACCCTTGGAGACCGAGGAACCCTTGCCGGACACATTGATGACGTCCGCAGATAGCCATTTGCCGGCGATCTCGAAGGACGACCGAGTCCGTGTGGAGTCCTCGAAGAACAGGTTGACCACCGTCCGTCCCCGGAGAGTCGGCAACTTCTTGATCGGGCGGCGCTGGACCTCGGACATCTCCTCACCGAGATCGAGAATTGAATCGATCTCAGCGCGGGAAAGGTCCGAGGCCGATAGCAGATGCTTCATCGGGTGCTCT
>JAUNUL010000380.1 GCA_030538175.1 Propionibacteriaceae bacterium
GCATCGGGACCACCCTCAGACGTCGATTGGGCGGCGTTCGATCGCAGCGCCAATTGGCGTACGCGCGGCCCGTTCGACCTGCGTGAGCTCGGGGCCCAGCCAGAACCGGGTGCCCGGGTGGACTGTGGATCCCTGCTGGTTCCGGTGCCAGGCCAGGCCACGCTGGGTTTCCAGCGTCTCGAAGCGCCGGCCCGGATCTCCGCGGTCACGGTCACGGTCGGTGGCTCGATCATCGAGTTGAGTGCCTGGGCGGCGCCGCGGACGCCCGGCTTCTGGGCCAGGATCCGACAGAGCCTGCTCACCCATGTTCGGGACCAGGGCGGCAGGGCTGAATGCCGGGAGGGTCCGTTCGGGACCGAGGTCATCAGCCAGTTCACGCGCTCCCAGCCCGACGGCACGGTCGGTCCGGTCGTGACCCGCACCTGGGTGGCGGAGGGGCCGGAGTGGGTCCTGCGCGGTGTGGTCGGTGGTGAAGCCGCCCTGCGTTCGAACGAGGAAGCGGCGTTGTTGCTCGAGGTCTTCCGCGGTGTTGTGGTGCGGCGGCCCGAAGGGCCGCTGCCCGACGGTGAGTTGTTGCCGCTGTCCGACCGTGGCGCCGCCCGCCCCGACGGTGCACTTATGCCCCCCGGCGACCGGTCCGGACTGCAATCCTCCGACGGATCCGGGCTCGGACCAGCCGGTGGTCAGGCCCCGCCCTCAGCCCAAGCCCCACCCGTGCCCCCGCCCCCCGGACACGCCTCGATGCCGCCCCAGCCACCGGTGAACAACCCGGCGGCGAGGGCCACCGAACCCCCGGCCGATCCGCTCCAGCGGCTGATGTTGTGGCGCAACGAGCAGGGGCTGGATGACCTGAAGGACCGCCACCTCCGGCAGATCATCAGTTCCGGTGCCCGGACGATCGATGAGGTGGCGACCTCGTTGCCGGCATCGCTCAAGCGCTTCGCCGAAGCGATCGGTGCCGTCCTCGGCCTGTCGGAGGATCGCCCCGAGAGCGTGCCCCAACGTGCGATCGTCGAGCCCTCGCCGGCTCCCGCTGCGCTGTCCGCCCCGACGGCTGCACCAGCAGCAGCGCCCGGATCGCCAGCGACGACGCCGGCCACCCCACCACAGCTCAACGCGGCCGCGCTCACCTGGGAACAGCCCGGGGAACTCGCCGAGGCACTCAGCCAGTTCGCTGCCATGGACTTCACCCAGCCCATCGGCGAACCGATCCCGCTGCGGGTGTCGACCCGGGCCGATGGGGCGCTCACCCTGCGCTGGGTGGCACCGAGCGAACCGGCCGCCGTGCAGATCTATCGCGTCATCACTGACGATGCGTATGCGCCCGTGTCGCCGGACATGGCCGAGGTCATCGCGATCACCGAGGAACTCACCCTCACTGACCCCCGGCCCAACGTGTCGGCGGTCCGGCACTATCAGGTGTGGGTCAACGCCGGTGCGTCGCGGGCGGAGGCATTGCTGGAGCAGCCGCGTCTGATCGCGGCGCTGCCAGTGGTCGCCAAACCCGCTGACATCGATATCCGTGAGGACGAGGGCCGGGTGATCGGGCAGTGGACGTTGTTCGGCGATGTCCGTCGGGTCCAGATCTTCCGGGTGCCGGCCGAACATGGTGGCCGCGCCCCCGGCGACCCGGCGTACCGCATCTGCGCGGACACCCCGAATCTCTCCGGCTTCGTCGACGACGATGCCGAGCCCGGGCGACGCTATCTCTATCAACTGCTGGTGGAGGCCGAAGTCAACGGCACACCCCAGCTGTCGCTGCCGACCGTCGTCCAGGTGACGACGTCGGCGGTCCTGCACCCGGTCGAGGACCTGACCTGCACCCTCGGTGACGACGAAACCCAGCCCCGATTCGATCTGGTCTGGACCGCCCCACCCGCAGGCCGTGTGGTCATCTATCGCACCCCCAACGGCCCGCGGGCCGGTGCGGACGCGGAGACCGTCGACGAGTCAGCGCTGCCGCAGATGGGGCTGCGTCCAGAGGATCGGTTGGCCCACCCGATCGACGTCGAGGACGGCCGGGGCAGCATGCGGGCCGTCCCCTGGCCGCGGGGGTGGTCGCGGACCTATTTCACCCCCGTCACGATGGTCGACGGTCAGGTCCGGGTCGGGCGGACCACGTCCCAGGTCCGCACGAGCGCGGTGACCGATGCGCGCATCGCCGAGCGGGTCACCCAACAAGTGTTGACGATGGATTGGCCGGCGGGTGCGGCGGCGATCAAGGTGTTCGCCTCTCACCACGACCAGCCGGCCGCCGAGGCGATCGATGGGGCGGAGCCCATCGCGGAGATCTCCGCTGACGCCTATGTGCGGTTGGGCGGCCTGCACTTCGCGCGTCCCCTCGATGCCGGCGGCTGTGACCTGCACCTGTTGCCGATCTCGTTCGCCGGCGGACAAGCGGTCGCCGGCAGACCGACCACGGTCCGTTATCGCGGCCTGTTGAAGTTGTGGTACGCCGTGGAGACCCGCCGCAGCCGGCGCGGACAGACCCACCTGTGGGTGCGCATCCGGTCGGACCGACCGAACCCCACCTCGCCCGCGTTCGCCCTGGTGCACAACCCCGACCGGTTGCCGCTCGACATCAATGACGGTCAGCCGATCCTGACGACCTATGCCGTCGATGGGCCGCAAACCCCGTCACCGCGCTTCTGGCCGTCATCGCTGACCACCACCCTGTCCGAGCCCGGCTGGATCGGGGAGGTGACGGGGCTGACCGGCTTCGTGCGGGTCTTCGTCGACATGCCCCGCAACCCCGAGATG
>JAUNUL010000381.1 GCA_030538175.1 Propionibacteriaceae bacterium
GACCGCGACGGCGCCCAGGGCCAGGCCGATGAAAGCGACCGAGAGTGAGTGGTAAGGCAGGGCTCGTGTGGCGGCGAGCAGTGTCCCGGCCCAGAGTGCACCCGCGACACCTCCCAGCGTTTCGGCCGAGGCTCGCAGGCCTTGGCGCCGGGTGCCCTCGGCAGAAGCTGCCGTGATCAGCGTCACCGCGAACAGGATGGCGGCTCGAGCCGCCCACCCGAGTGTGCCCCAGGAAACCGCCACGAAGATGCCCGCCGCGATGACCAGGCACAGTGCGCCCACACCCAACAGGACCCAGCCGACGGAGGGACTCTGCCGGGGCTGTCCCGCCGCAGTGTCCGGTGCAGCGGCGCCGGTCTGGTTCGCCGTCGAGGGCACGGCTGGTGGCACCATGTCCGGTCGTCCGCGTGCGGGCCCTTGGGCCTGTGCGGCCGCTGGAGCGGGGGTCTGGGTCTGGGGCGTCGCTTGGGCTTGGTCCGGTGCCGCGGGGTGTGCCCTCAGGTCGCGGCGGATCAGATCGGCCCGCACGAGAGTGCGGCCGAGGTCGGACATGCGCGGGTCGGCGTACGAGACACCACATCCGGTGCACCTGGCACTGGTCCGGGGGGTCCGGCAGACCGGGCAGCGACCGGCATCGAAATAGGGTCCGTCGAACCGGTTCTCAGGAGGCGTCACGTTGTCATGGTCTCGATCGTTCGGGTCAGCCATCGGCCGAGCCAAGCTCGCGGAGCTCCCGTGCGTGCGCCAAGGCGGTGGCCGAATCCTCCAAACCGGCCATCATCCGCGCCAGTTCCGCAACCCGTTCCTCATCGCCGAGCTGGTGCACACCCGAGGTGGTCACTTGCCCGTCGGAGGCTTTGCGGACGACCAGGTGGCGGTCGGCGAAGGCCGCGACCTGAGCCAGGTGGGTCACGACGATGACCTGGGCATGGCGGGACAAGGCGGCGAGGCGCCGCCCGATCTCGATGGCGACCGCACCACCGACACCGGAGTCGACCTCGTCGAAGACGAACGTGCCAGTTGCGGATCCTTCGGCCAACACAACCTCGAGAGCCAGCCGAATCCGGGATAGTTCGCCACCGGAGGCCACCTTGCCGATCGGCCGCGGGGCGCTGCCGGGGTTGGCGGTGAACTGCAGGACGACCTGTTCGGCCCCCTGCGGTCCGAGCTCAGCGAGGGGGTCAAGCACGAACTCGAGCCGGGCGTGCGGCATGGCCAGGGCGGTGAGTTCGTCCCGCACGGCCTCGGCCAGCCTGTCCGCAGCCTGTTGTCGCTGGGTCGTGATGGTCTGCGAGCGGGCGGTCAGCGCGGTCTCCAGGGCCGCGACGCGGGCCTCGAGTTCATCGATCCGGTCGTCGCTAGAGGTCAGCTCGCTGAGTCTGGTGGCAGACGCCTGCGCCCACGCGAGCACCTCGTCGACCGTTTCACCATACTTCCGTGTCAGCCCTTGCAACGCCGCGCGTCTTTCGGCGATCCATTCCAGTCGATGCGGATCGGCTTCGAGATCGGAGAGGTACGCCGACAGGTCCTGGGCGAGCTCCGAAGCCAGCATCTGCAGCTCGGTCGCCCGCTCCACCAGGGGCCCGAGCGCGTCATCGCGGGGTGCGGCATCGGCCAGGCTCCTGCGTGCGGTCGCCGCGGCCGTCAGCGCTGACCCGGCATCGATGCTGTCCTCATCGCCGGCGAGGGCCACGACTGCGGTATGCGCAGCCAGCCGCAGGTCATCCACCGCCTGCAATCGCTCGGCTTCCTCTGCCAGCGCGCGATCCTCCCCCGGCTGCGGGTCGACTTGTTCGATCTCTGCCAAGCCGAACTGGAGCAGGTCGGTCTCCCGGGCCCGTTCCCGGGCATGGTCCCTGAGCTCGGTCAGCTCCGCGCGTGCCGCTTGGCGGGTAGCCCAGTCGCGACGGTAGGTCGCCAACTCATCGGCGAGGCCGGAGCCGGCGTACCGGTCGAGGATCTCCCGCTGCCGATCCGGTGCGGCGAGCTTCAGCTGCTCGGATTGGCCGTGGATCGTAACGAGGTCGCCGGTGATATCGGCCGCGAGCGACGCGGGTACGCCCGCTCCGCCGACAAAGCTGCGGGAGCGGCTGCTGGTCACCTGGCGAGCCACCAGCAACGCGGCATCCTCCAGTTCGCCGCCCGCTTCCGTGACGCGTACGCCGACCTCGTCGGACACTTCTTGGAAGGTGCCTTCGACGCGGGCCCGCTCAGCGCCCCTGCGGATGGCGCCGGAATCCGCGCGCCCGCCCAGCAGCAGGCTGAGGCTGGTCACGATCATGGTCTTGCCGGCGCCGGTTTCACCGGTGACCGCGGTGAACCCCGGGGCCAATTCCAGTGTCGCGGACTCGATCACACCCAAGTCTTGGATGCGAAGCTCACTGATCACGACCGCCGCTGCTCCTCTGTGCCACGTGTTGCCTCCGGGGTCTGCCCATCCCCGATCGGCTCGCAGTTGGTGTTTCCGCCGTTGTTGGCGTTGTTCCGTTGTTCCGCTGCACCCCGCCAACCTTCGACGCGCAGGCCGAACTTGCGCACGAGGCGGTCGGTGAACGGCGCCAGCCCGAGGCGGGCCATCCGCAGTCGATGGGTGTGGGCAGCGACTTCGATCTCCATGCCTCCGCGCAAATCCACGCTGCGTCGGCCATCGCACCAGACGACGCCGCTGCTGTCGGGGGTGGTGGCGATCAACTGGCACGTGACGGTGGATCGCGGGCCGAGGACCAGCGGGCGCGCGAACAGGGCATGCGCGCTGA
>JAUNUL010000382.1 GCA_030538175.1 Propionibacteriaceae bacterium
TCAGGTCCCTGCCGTTCATGCCACGGCGATCACGACGCGGCCCCGAACCTGCCCGGCGAGGATCTGCTCCGCGAGTGCGGGAATGTCAGCGAAGGCGTGGACCTCGGTCATCGACGCCAGCGTTGCCGCGGGCAGATCGTGGGCCAGCCGCTGCCAGGCCTGCTGGCGTCGCGGCATCGGGCAGAACACCGAATCGATGCCCAACAGCGACACCCCGCGCAGGATGAAGGGCATGACCGTCGTCGGCAGATCATGTCCACCGGCCAGGCCACAGGCAGCGACCGCACCACCGCGCTGGATCTGGCTGAGCACGGTCGCCAACGTCGTCGAGCCGACCGTGTCGACCGCCCCCGCCCAGCGTTCCGAGCCCAGTGGCCGGCCCGGTTCGGCCAGTTCGGCCCGGGCCACGATCTCGGTCGCCCCGAGACCGCGCAGATGGTCGTGGGTCTCGGTTCGGCCTGTCGCGGCCGCCACCTGATACCCGAGCCCAGCCAGCACCGCGACCGCGACGCTCCCGACCCCACCCCCGGCACCGGTAACCAGCACCGGACCGGACTCCGGGCGTACTCCCGCATCCTCCAACGCGAGCACCGCCAACATGGCGGTCAACCCGGCGGTCCCGATCGCCATCGTCTGCTGCAACGTCAACCCCGCGGGTAGCGCGACCAACCATCGTGAGTCGACGCGCTGGCGGGTCGTGTACCCACCCGGATGCGTCTCCGACAGCCCGGCCCCGGTCAGCACGACCTCGTCACCGACCCGCCAATCCGGGGAATCCGAGGCCGTGACCGTGCCCGCCAGGTCGATCCCACACACCATCGGCCAGGCCCGCGCGATCTGGCCCTTGCCGGTGACCGCGAGACCGTCCTTGTAGTTGAGCGATGAGTACGCGACCTCGACCGTCACGTCCCCCTCGGGCAGGTCGGCGTCGGTCAGGTCGACGAGCTGGGCAGGCTGGCCCTTGGCGGGGATCTGGTACGCGGGATAGGTCACGGGGTGACTCCTCTTGTTCGGGCACGGCTGCCTTCGATCACATCATGCGGACCCCGGCCGCGCAGGAGAAGGGCCCGCATCATCCGGCCCATTCCTTGTCGGGGCGATACCGCAACACGCTGGCCACGACTGAATAGACGAAGATCACACCCATCGCGGACAGCCAGAGCCACCGGAACCAGCCGAAAGCTGCCGGACCACCGGCCAGCGCGATGACCTCGCCGAGCGCGCCGATGAACATCCACGCGGTCAGCATGGAGATGGCGACCATGTCGACCGCCAGGCGATGCCGCACTTCACGTTCCCGGCGCGGGGTCGCCAACCACCATTGCTTGAAGGGAATGTTCACGAACGTCAGGGCACCACCGCGTCGGATCACGGCGGCGATGACCCACGGCAATCCGACGGTGAACAGGGCGGCGACGCCGAGAACGCCGAGCAGCTCCCACCGGGACCCCCACCGAGTGGCCTCACCCGAAAAGTCCAAGTGCAACGGCACGCTGGCCGGCAACGTGATGGCCGCCCAAACCCACAGCGCAATTAGTCCGGCCACGGTCAGCAGCCACAGGCCGGACAGGAGCCTCGTCGTGCGCATGGGTCCAGTTTGCCCGCCCACCCTGACACTTGTCGTTCCGGGCGGCCACGTCCCGTTGACGGCCCGGCCCCGACGGGCCGGCAGAACCACGTGCTGGCGACCCGGGATCCGGGTCAGGCCGGGTCTGCGCCCAGGGCCCGGTCGAGAAAATCGGCGACCCGGTCGATGTACGCCGGCCGGTCCTCGAAATAGCCACCACAGTGATCGATACCCGGATAAGTGACCAGCTCCACCGTCCCTGGCATCGCCGCCTCGGCAAGTTGGAGGGCATGCGCATAGGGGACGACGCGATCCTCGGTCCCGTGCAACAACAGAATCGGGCGTGGGCCGATCTCGGCGATGCGCTCCACCGGCCGGACCGCAGCGAAGCGATAGCCATAACGCAGCCGGTTCACCAGATCCGCCACCGGCAACAGTGGTTCCGACAGCAGCCGATAGCGCCGATAGTTCGCCGCAATCACGTCCCGCATCGTCGCGAACGGAGAGTCGAGCACCAACGCCTCGATCCGCTCATCACTCGCCGCCGTGAGAATGGCCGTGGAGGCGCCCATGGAAAAGGCGACCACAGCGATGCGAGCCTCGGGGCGGGTGCGGCGTACCCAATCCACCGCCGCACTCAGGTCCCGCTGCTCGTGGTGGGCCAGCGACTGGGGACCGTCATCGGAGGTGCCGCTGCCGCGGAAGTCGAACAACAGGACACTGTGTCCCTTGCGGTGCAGGCCCGGGCCGATGCCGAGCATCTCGGCCTTGTTCCCGCGGTGCCCGTGACAGCAGATCACGACCGTGTCCGAGTCGGGATCGTCCAGCCACCACCCCGAGATCCGTACGCCGTCGTCCGCGGTGAACGTGACCTCGTGGGTCGGCAGGCCGATCTCGAACGGGGTGAACGTGTACGGCGGCCAGGGGCGCTTGGCGGCGTTGAGCGTCCATGCCGTGTAGCCGGCCAACCCACCCACACCAAGCCCGACGCCAGCGGCCAGCCAGGCCGCCACACCGGCCGCCCGATTCAACCCGCCACGCGCAATCTGCATGAGCCCAACCTAGTGGAGAGTCGAAGGTCACCGTCCTACGATCTGATCCACGATGACCACTCCTCGTGCTCGACCCGATGCCCTCCTGACCGTCGCGGGGCAGGCGTACACACTCACCAGGGCAACTAGCGCCG
>JAUNUL010000383.1:0-1690 GCA_030538175.1 Propionibacteriaceae bacterium
TACGCCGGACCACGCCGTCGAGAATGCCCTGGCCGACCTCGTCGCACCGGGCGGCACCCTGCTCGTCGTGCATCATGCGCCCCCGGAGCCGGGTGAGCACCACCATCACCACGACCACGGGCATCAACACCGCGAAGGCCCCGACTTCCTGACGATGGTCTCCCCCGACTCGGTCCGCGACGCTCTGTCCGGACGCCCGGATGTGTGGCTCCTGCACACTGACGATAAGCGCGACCGCGCTGTCACGGCCGGACGAGGAGCACACCACGTCGCCGACCTGGTCCTGCGGGCCGAACGCCGGATCTGACCTTGAGTCACCCTCAGGAAACGGCATAGTTGGGGGACGTGAGCGGATATCTCCCCCTGGCCGGCGCCATCGTCATCGAGGTGCTGGCCACCCTGTCCCTGCGCGGCGCGACCCGTCAGGGGCACTGGTGGCAGTGGCTGATCGTCGTGGTTGGCTATGCAACCGCATTCGCACTGCTCGCGTTGGCGTTGCGGACGATCGGGGTCGGGCCGGCGTACGCCCTGTGGTCCGGCCTGGGCACCGCCGGCATCGCGGTCGCCGGCTGGTTCGTCTTCGGGGAACGCCTCAGCGTCCCGGCGATGGCCGGCATCGGACTGATCATCGCCGGCGTGGTGCTCATCGAGCTCGGCGGGCGGCAGACCGGCGTCCCTGGCTGACCGAACGGGCCAGCCCGGACAGGGTCAGCGGTTCTTGCGCTTCTCCCGGGCGCGCATCTCGACGTGCACGGGGGTGCCCGTGAAGTCGAATTCTTCCCGCAGCCGACGCTCGACGAACCGCAGATAGCCGTCGTCCAGCTGTCCCGAGGTGAACAGCACGAACGTCGGCGGCCGGTTCTGGGCCTGCGTGCCGAACAGGATGCGCGGCTGCTTGCCACCGCGCACCGGGTGCGGGTGGGCGGCGACAAGCCGACCGAGGAAGGCATTGAGCTTGCCGGTGGAGATCCGGGTTTCCCAGCCCTGCAGTGCCTGTTGGATGACCGGCCCCAGGCGGTGGACGCCGCGCCCGGTCTGCGCGGAGATGTTCACCTTCGCAGCCCAGGCGAACCCATAGAGCTCGCGTTCGATCTCGCGCTCGAGGTAATAGCGCCGCTCGTCATCGGTCAGGTCCCACTTGTTGAAGGCGATGACCAGCGCCCGACCGGCGTCCTCGACCATCGACAGAATGCGGAGGTCCTGTTCGGTCACCGGCTCAGAGGCCTCGATGAGCACGACACAGCATTCGGCGCGCTCGATAACCCGGTGGGTGCGCAGCGACGCATAGTACTCATGCCCCGACGCCTCCTTCACCCGTCGCCGGATGCCCGCGGTGTCGATGAACCGATAGATGGTCCCGTCCACCTCGACCAGCTCGTCGACCGGGTCGACGGTGGTCCCGGCGACGTTGTCGACCACGGACCGCTGCTGCCCTGCCAGCTTGTTCAGCAGAGACGACTTGCCCACGTTGGGTTTGCCGACCAGCGCCACCCGGCTCGGCCCGCCGAGTTCTTCCTCGAACGATTCCTTCGGTGCCTCCGGCAGCGCGTCCAGGACGGCGTCCAGCAGGTCGCCCGTGCCGCGCCCATGCAGGGCCGAGACCGGCCACGGCTGGCCGAGGCCGAGGTTCCACATGCCCGCGGCTTCGGCCTCGGTGCGCTGATCGTCGACCTTGTTAGCGGCCAGGACG
>JAUNUL010000383.1:1700-2738 GCA_030538175.1 Propionibacteriaceae bacterium
TTGGACCGCCGCAGCACCCGGACCACGGCCTCATCCTCGTCGACGGTCCCGACCGTGGCATCGACGACGAACAGGACCGCATCCGCAGCAGCGATAGCCAGCTCGGCCTGGTCGGCGATCTGCGCCGCCAGCCCCTCGGCGTCGGAGACCCAACCGCCGGTGTCCACGAGCACGAACTCGCGGCCGTTCCAGTTCGCGTCATAGGAGACCCGGTCGCGGGTGACTCCGGGAACGTCCTGGACGACGGCGGCCTGACGTCGGATGATCCGGTTGACCAGCGTCGATTTGCCGACGTTCGGTCGACCGACCACGGCGATCACGGGTTTGATGACCGCGCCTTCGCCGGTCGCGCCAGTCTCGCTGTCGCTCGTGGCCATGTCGCCGGTGTCCATCTCGGTCATCTCTCGCCCTTCCGGCTGTCAACTCATGCGGCCGGGCGGTCCGCTCACGCAGCAGCGGCCTTCGGCGCGGGTACGCCCGGGAGTGCCATCCCGGTCAGGATCTCAGCCCGCGTGACGTGGGCAGCCAACTGGCGGCGTACTTCCTCTGTGCGCGCCGTGACCACCTGCTGACGCCGGGGCCAAGGGGTCCGGTCGATGGCAATCGGTTCACCGTACACGATATGCATCTCCGCGCCGCGCCGCGGCACGTCCTTGATCGACTGGCCGGGCTCGCGGGTGCCCAGCAGCGCGACCGGGATGATGGGTGCGCCGGTGACCATCGCCAGGTACGCCGCACCTCCCCGGATGCGGGCCATGTCGCCGATGTCCCGGCTGCCTTCGGGGAAGATCCCCAGCAGGTGCCCCTCATGCAGCACCTTGATCGCCCGGCGCAGTGCCCGGGTGTCGATCTCCCGCTGGTGCACCGGGATCTGCCCGGCGGCATCGAGGAACCGGCCGACCCGTCCCTGGAACAGGTCGGACTTGGCGAGCGCGAAGGTCGTACGCGGGCTCATGCTGACCAGCAGTGGCCCGTCGAGGACGCCGATGTGGTTGGCCGCGAGGATGGCCGGACCGTCGGTCGGGATGTGCTTGAGGC
>JAUNUL010000384.1 GCA_030538175.1 Propionibacteriaceae bacterium
GCTGACCCCGATCCTGCAGCAGGCCTTCGAGCAGGTCACTGCGCTGCCGGTGGTTCGGTGAGTTCGGAGTCGCGGCGGCGCTTGGTGTCGCGGGCCGGCCACGGCGCGTCCGGTGGCAGCAGGTGATCGACGCGGCCGGTTTCGATGGCCAGGGCCAACGCCAGCGTGCCGCTGACCATCGTGGGACTTTGGATCTGGCCTGCATAGACGCGGGCGACCAGATCGTCCAGAGCTATCCAGTGCAGGCCCATATCGGTTTCTTCGCCCTCGATCTCGAAGCCGTCGGGCAGTGGTACCTCGCTCAGGCCGCGGGCCAGGAAGATGCGGATGGATTCCTGCAGCCCGCCCGGCGAGGTGAGGATGTCGACCAGGGTGTGCCACCGGGACGCCGCGAGTTGGGCTTCCTCGGCGAGTTCGCGTTTCGCCGCTTCGACGGGTGGTTCGCCCTCGATGTCGAGGATGCCGGCGGGCGGCTCGACCAATCGGAAACCGACCGGGTGGCGGTACTGGTGCACCACGGCGATGCGACCCTGCTCGTCCATCGCCATCACCGCGACCGCCCCGGTATGTCCGACCCATTGGCGCACGATAGTTTCGCCGTGCGGGGTGGCGATGGTGTCCTCGATGAAGGTCTGGATGCGTCCCGTCGCCTTCACCTCGCGCTTGATGGTCGGCCAGAACTCCTGGCGGTCCACGATGGGCTCGCTCACCGGTCACTCCCCTGTTCTTGATTTCACTGGCCTTGATTCGCTGGTCTCCATTGTGCTGCGCCCGACGGGGTGGCGCGGCCACCGCCACCCCGGGATCCCCTCTCCCCCTGCGCCTCGAATCCGCGGACGAAGTGCAAGGACGCGGACGAAATTTCGTCCGCAGAGTTCTATGTCGTCCTCGGACTTGGCCCGGAGTGATGGGATTGCCCAATGAGTCTGCCGCTGAGCCTGCCCATCGATCCGATGCTCGCCACCTCAGTCAACGCGATCCCGACCGGTGGCGGATTCGTGCACGAGCCGAAGTGGGACGGCTTCCGGTGCATCATCAGCCGCGACGGCGACGAGATCGTGCTCGGTAGCCGGGGCAAGAAGGCTCTCACGGTCTACTTCCCGGAAGTCGTCGAGGCGCTCTCAGGTTGGTTGCCCGACGGCGCGATCCTGGACGCGGAGTTGGTCGTCCGGGCCGGGGAGCCGGGCGCTGAGCGGTTGGACTGGGACTCGCTCGGGCAGCGCATCCACCCGGCCATCTCGCGCATCACGATGCTCGCCGAGATGACCCCGGCTGAGGTGATCTGCTTCGATGTGCTGGCCGCCGATGGTCTGGATCTGACCGCCGAACCGTGGGAGGTGCGTCGGGCCCGCCTGGAGCAGTTCTTCGCCGACGCGGACCCGCATCCGGCGATCCACCTGAGCCGCTACACCGATGATGCCCAGACCGCTACCGAGTGGTTCACGCAGTTCGAGGGCGCCGGGTTGGATGGGGTGGTCTCCAAGGCCCGCGACGGGGTTTACACGCCGGGCAAGCGCGGCTGGCAGAAGATCAAGCACAAGCGCACCGCCGAGGCGGTGGTCATCGGATATCGCGTCCACAAGCGCGGGCACGGCGTCGGTTCGCTACTGCTGGGGCTCTATGACGACCAGGGGAACCTGATTCCAGTGGGCGGCATCGGCGCCCTTTCCGACGAGATGCGCGACGCGTTGGTCGCCGAGCTCGACCCGCTGGTGATCAAGGATGCCGACGGCAACCCGGTGCTGCTCGACAAGCCCCGCTCACGCTTCTCGAAGTCGACCGACCCGGTATCGATCGCGCTCGAACCCGAACTGGTGGCAGAAGTCGCCTTCGACCAGTTGGAGGGGCACCGATTCCGCCACGCGGTGACGTTGGTGCGGTTCCGCCCCGACCGGGACGCCCGTAGCTGCCTGCTGGAGCAGGTGGATCGGGCGCCGTCCTACGACTTGGCGCGGGTGCTGGCGCAGTAACCGGGCGCGGCGGAATTACTGGGACCGATCTACCCCGCCAGACGCCGAAAATCGGTCCCAATAATTCCCACCACCACCAACTAGATCTTCTCGACCTCGACCAGGACTGTGTGCAGTGCCGGTCCCTTGGCCAATGGGGTCGGCTTGTCCCGCGTGAGGGTATTGATGCATCCGCCCTTGTCAACGCCGTCGGCATCCGGCTTGTACCAAGCGCCCTGAGGCACTGAGACCACCCCGGGCATGATGCGCGGAGTGAGATTCGCCTCCATCTCGGTCACGCCGCGGTCGTTGAATACTCGCACCATGTCCGCATGTCTGACACCCCGCGCTTCGGCGTCCAGAGGATTGATCCACAACGTTTGCCGATGCGCCTCCTGCAACCACGGGTCATTCGCGTAGGACGCGTGAACGCGTCCCTTGTAGTGGTGACCGATGCACTGCAAGGGGAACTCGGACCCCTCGACCTCGGTGGCACCTTCCCAGGTCGTGACGAACTCCGGACGCGCAGTCAAGCGATCACCCAGCACGGAGTCGTCGAACTCCCAACTCAGGGACAGGTCGTACAACCTCTTCGAGAAGATCTCGATCTTGCCGGACGGGGTCTTCAGCGGATTGGCGTCTGGATCAGCCCGGAAGGCCTTGAGTGCCACGTGGGTACCGGCCGGATTCTTCACCCGGAAAATGCCCATCTGCGACAACTCATCGACGGTCGGGAAAGTGGGCAGCTTCTCGCGCGTCTTCTCCACGATCCAGTCCCGCC
>JAUNUL010000385.1 GCA_030538175.1 Propionibacteriaceae bacterium
GAGTCAGCGCTCGAAGGACTCCGCGATGCTGCTGAGCCGTTCCACGTACGCAGCCCACCATTGCTCCCCCTCGGGCGGCAGGTTGCGGTTGGCCTGGGACAGGCCTGCGGCTCGATCGATCTGCTCGCGCACGATGTCCGCGTGGCCTGCGTGGCGCGCAGTCTCCTGGATGACATGCAGAAGCAGGTGGCTCAAGGTGGGCGTACGCCGCTCCTCCGGCCACCACGGGACCGTGGCCGAGGCATCCAACGGCAACTCTGCGATCGTCGCATCGCTGAGCTCGCCCACACGGCGATAGAAGTCGAGCACCCAGGTCATCGACTCGTCTGCGGTGGCGTACATGTCCGCATTCGGTTCATCGCCGTACATCCACGGCGTGGGCTCTGCCTCCGGTCGACCGAAGCAGGTGAGCAGGTACCCCTGCTCAACGGCAGCTACGTGCTTGACCAGGCCGAGGAGGTTGGTGCCGGTCGACGTCATCGGGCGGCGGACTTGGGCCTCCGATAACCCGTCGAGCTTCCACAGCAACGCCTCTCGCTGTCGTTGGAGATAGTCCTGCAGCACAGCCTTGTCAGCATCCATGCATTCATCGTGCACGGTCGCCTGAGTGTCCCATCAATTGGTGGGCCCAGACGGACTCGAACCGCCGACTCCCTGCTTGTAAGGCAGGTGCTCTAACCAACTGAGCTATGAGCCCCGGCGGCCGATCTTGCCACAATCACGCCGCATCAGGGAATTCGATTCAGACCAGTGCCAGTTCCCGAGCTGCCGCGAGATGGCTCCCCATGTCGCGCGGCTGGCCGAGGTTCTGCACAGTACGCCAGCGGATGATCCCTTCGGCATCAATCAGAAATGACCCACGCAGCGCGCAGCCACGCCGAGCATCGAAAACGCCGAAGCGCTCGGCGATCGCGCCATGGGGCCAGTGGTCGCTCACCAGATCGAACGAGAAGTGCTCGGCGTCCGAGAAGACGCGCAGCGCAAACATGCTGTCGCAGGAGACGGCGGCGGCGCGTACACCAAATTCGCGCAGGGGACGGCGCATTTCCTCGAGTGAGCGGAGCTCGCTGGAGCAAATGCCGGTGAAGGCGAACGGATAGAAAAAGATGAGCCAAGCGCTCCCGGACGCGATCGTCACGGATTGTCCGAACTGATTGACGCCGTCAAAGGAATCGACTTGATCACCGACCGCGAGGGCGGTCACCGACGACTCCCCTTGGGTCGCACCAACTTGGTCGCGGTCCAATCCTGGGACACCGAAGCGTTCGTGGTTGTCTGTGCGAGCCCGGCCGTGATCGTCGCTTCCGAGACATCCGCGGGATCAACGTGTCCGTCACGACCGACCTTGGGGGTCAGCAACCAGACGACCCCGCTGTCGGACAGATCCGTCAACGAATCAACCAGTCCATCCACGAGGTCCCCGTCGTCGTCGCGCCACCACAGCAGCACGATGTCGACGGCCTCCATCGCCTCTTCGATCAGCTCGGCGTCAATGGCGTCCTCGATCGCGATCCGCAGATCGTCGTCGACGTCATCGTCCCAACCCAGTTCCTGGACAACCAAGCCCTCACTAAGTCCAAGCTTGTCGGCTGCGGACAACGCCTTGCCTCCTGCCGGTGTGGCCACCAACGAACTCCGTCCTCTCTTTCCACCCGCGCGGGCGGTCGACTCCGAGATGCCTGGAGTCGACACTGAGAATCGTGCCATGTCTGCGCCCATAAGGCACCCCCGACCGTCCGCTAGGCATCGAGTGACACTATGGAAGCAGCCCTTGCGAACACTCAGCCAGTTCGACCCAGCGTCGGGAAGGAGCCACAACGGCATGTCAGGAAATCTCCCAGCCATCAATGCCGAAGGCACCGCCTTTCAACTCCCTGATATCGATCCCGAAGAAACCAAGGAGTGGATCGCCTCCCTCGATGCCCTGTTGGACGCCGAAGGCCCCAACCGCACGCGCTTCATCATGTTGAAGCTCATGGACCGGGCCCGGCAGCGCCAGGTCGGTCTGCCGGCGTTGCGCAGCAGTGACTACATCAACACCATCCCGCCTGCGGACGAGCCGCGATTTCCTGGTGATGAGGATCTGGAGCGCCTGATCCGTCGAGCCATTCGCTGGAATGCCGCGGTCATGGTGTCCAAGGCCAACCGGAAGGGCCTGGAGGTCGGCGGCCATATCGCCACCTATCAGTCAGCGGCCTCCCTCTATGAAGTGGGGTATAACCACTTCTTCCGCGGCAAGGACCATCCCGGTGGTGGCGACCAGATCTATGTCCAGGGCCATGCTGCCCCGGGCATCTATGCCCGCTGCTTCCTGTTGGGCCGGCTCACCGCCGACCAGTTGGATGGGTTCCGTCAGGAGCATTCCCGCGGCCCGGGTCGCGGCCTGTCGTCCTATCCGCATCCGCGGTCGATGCCCGATTTCTGGGAGTTCCCGACCGTGTCGATGGGCATTGGCCCACTCAACGCGATCTATCAGGCCCGCTTCAACCGCTATCTCCAGCACCGCGGCATCAAGGACACCTCCCAGCAGCATGTCTGGGCCTTCCTGGGTGACGGCGAGATGGGCGAACCCGAGTCGCTCGGCGCGATCGGCGTCGCTGCCCGTGAAGGGTTGGACAACCTCACCTTCGTCATCAACTGCAACTTGCAGCAGCTCGACGGCCCGGTGCGTGGCAACGGCAAGATCATCCAGGAGCTCGAGTCGTTCTTCCGCGGCGCCGGCTGGAA
>JAUNUL010000386.1 GCA_030538175.1 Propionibacteriaceae bacterium
GGGTACGCCTATGCGTTCGCCGTCATGGCCTGGGTTGTGTACAACGGTGCCGGCATCGCCAAGCACGGGTTCTTCGGCTACCTCAAGAACAGCCTGATCCCTGCTGGGGTGCCGTGGTGGTTGACGCCGATCATCATCCCGATCGAATTCCTGTCCAACTTCATCGTTCGGCCGGTGACGCTCGCCCTGCGTTTGTTCGCCAACCTGTTCGCCGGTCACCTCGTGGTGTTGGTGTTCGTGGTCGGCGGCGCCTATCTGATCACCCAGGGCGAGAGCCTGTTCTATCGGGTGGCCGGTGGCGTCTCGTATGCCTTCTCGTTCGCCATCTTCGCCCTGGAGCTGTTGATCGGCGCGTTGCAGGCCTATGTCTTCACGGTGTTGACCGCTTCCTATGTGCAATCGGCAACCGCCGACGATCACTGATTCACCCATAGTCTCCCTGCCTTCCACCGACTAGCCGGCAGGGGAAACCTCCGAAAGGAAACGCAATGACCCTCATGGAAATCAATGGCTCGATCAACATGATCGGCTACGGCTTGGCCACCCTCGGCCCGGGCCTTGGCGTTGCCATGATCTTCGCCGCCGTGATCAACGGCACCGCGCGTCAGCCGGAAGCGCGTGGTGCGCTCATGGGCACCGCGTGGATCGGCTTCGCGGTGGTTGAGGCGCTCGCCATCATCGGCATTGCCCTCGCCTTCGTTCTGGGCTGATCATGGTCACCCCCATGGCAGGCGGACCAGCCGAATTGCTGGGTCCGCTGTGGCCGCACTACTGGTCGGAGTTCATCGCCGGCGTCATCCTGCTGCTGATCGTCATTCTGGTGATCCGCGCGAAGGTCGTTCCGGCCTTCGAAAAGATGTACGCCGAGCGTACGGCTGCGATCCAGGGCGGCATGGAAAAGGCCGAGAAGGCCCAGGCTGAGGCGCAGGCTGCACTGGAGGAATACCAGGCCCAGCTCGCCGAGGCGCGACAGGAAGCCGCCCGCATCCGGGAAGAGGCAAAGAACGAGGGCGCACGGATCAAGGCGGAGCTGCGCGAGCAGGCTGACGCCGAGGCCGCGCGTGTCATCTCGAATGCCAAGGCCCAGATCGAGGCGGAGCGTGCGCAGACCATTGCGCAGCTGCGTGGTGAGGTCGGTGGTCTTGCGACCACTCTCGCCGGTCGCATCGTGGGGGAGTCCCTCGATGATGACGAGCGCGCTCGTCGCACGGTTGACCGCTTCATCGCCGATCTTGAGGCTCAGCCCGCCGCTGGCACGTTGGCGCAGGGGCAGGCATGAGCAGCGCAGCCGAGGAGAGCCGGCTGGGCGCCCTGGATCGGGTGCTCGATGAGCAGCAGCCGGTGTCAAGTCTGGCCGATGAGCTCTTCGCGGTCGTCGATGCGATCGAGGGTCAGCCGGCCCTGCGCCGCAGCCTCACCGATCCGGGATTGCCCGAAGAGCAGCGCAAGGCGCTCGCTCGTCAACTGCTGACCAACCGGGTTTCCCCCGCGGTGGTCTATGTGGTCGAGCAGGCCGCCGGGATGCGCTGGGGCGGGGGACGCTCGCTCATCTCCGCGCTGGAGCGGCAAGGCGTCCGCGCCGAGCTGCGGGCGGCCCAGCAGGACGGTCAACTCGACAACGTCGAGGACGAACTGTTCCGCTTCGGCCGGACGATCGTCGGTGACCGGAGCCTCAGCGAGGCCCTTCGGGACCGACGCAGCGAGGTCAGCGCACGCGAGGGTCTGGTGACGAGTCTGTTGTCCGGCAAGGCCCGGGCGGCAACGGTCGCCCTGGCCCGGCGAGCGGTGGCAGGTCGCTCAGGCAGCTATGTCGACACCGTCGACAGCTATCTGGCGCTGGCGGCCGACCTGCGGCGGCGTGGACTGGCGACGGTTCGGGTCGCCCGACCGCTCACGGCTGACCAACACGAACGGCTTCGAGTGGCGCTGAGTCGTCAGGTCGGGCGTGAGGTGGCCATGCATGTAGTCGTGGATCCGGAGGTCCTGGGCGGAGTCCGGGTCGAGCTGGGTGACGAGGTCATCGAAGGAACCGTGGCCGGGCGTCTCGACGACGCGCGACGCAGCATTCACTGACCAGAGCCCCGGCCCGTCGGGCCGGGGCGCGCAAATGTCTGGGCCGGACCCCGGGCACTGCAGCCACAAGAGCACTCCGACACATCCACAACGGATAGAACGAAAGAAACGAGAGCAGGGACGCAACGATGGCGGAACTCACAATTCGTCCGGAGGAGATCCGGAACGCGCTGGACCAATTCGTCCAGAACTACACCCCGGAGACCTCCTCGCGCGAAGAGGTGGGGACCGTTGTCACCTCCGGTGACGGCATCGCCCGGGTCGAGGGACTTCCCTCCTGCATGGCCAACGAGCTGCTGCGCTTCGAGAACGGCACGATGGGCATCGCGCTGAACCTCGATGTCCGCGAGGTCGGCGTCGTGGTCATGGGCAACTCCGAGGGCATCGAAGAAGGCTCCAAGGTCCGCGGCACCGGCGAGGTGCTCTCCGTCCCGGTGGGCGAGGGCTACCTCGGTCGCGTCGTTGACGCGATGGGCAACCCGATTGATGGTCTCGGCGAGATCGCGACCGAGGGTCGTCGTGCGCTGGAGCTCCAGGCCGCCGGCGTCATGGACCGCCAGGAGGTCCGCGAACCGCTGCAGACCGGACTCAAGTCCATCGACGCGATGATCCCGATCGGTCGCGGCCAGCGCCAGCTGATCATCGGTGACCGC
>JAUNUL010000005.1:0-16675 GCA_030538175.1 Propionibacteriaceae bacterium
CCGAGGAACATGTTGGCCTTGAAGAAGCCGTGGGTGATCAGGTGGAAGATCGCGAAGGCGTACGCCGCCGGGCCGATGCCCGCGGCCATCAGCATGTAGCCGATCTGCGACATCGTGGAGCCGGCGAGGGCCTTCTTGATGTCGTCCTTCGACGTGCCGATCCAGGCACCGGCGAGCAGGGTCACCGTGCCGACGACGACCACTGCAGTGGAGGCGATCGAGGTCTGGGCATAGATCGCGTGCGAGCGAGTGACCAGATAGACGCCCGCGGTGACCATGGTCGCGGCGTGGATCAGGGCCGACACCGGGGTCGGGCCCTCCATCGCATCCAGCAACCAGGACTGCAGCGGGACCTGGGCCGACTTGCCGCAGGCGGCGAGCAGCAGGAACAGGCCGATCATCGTGGCGGTGGTGGTGCCCGCACCGAACAGGGTGCCGTCAGCGGTCGCGAGGCCCGCGGCCCGCTCGTTGATATCGGCGAAGGCAACCGAGCCGAAGGTGGCGAATAGGGTCGCCATGGCCAGCGCCATGCCAATGTCACCGACGCGGTTGACCACGAAGGCCTTCTTGGCTGCGGCGGCCGCGGACGGCTTGTGCTGCCAGAAGCCGATCAGCAGATAGGAGGCGAGACCGACGCCTTCCCAGCCGATGAACAGCACCAGATAGTTGTCGGCCAGCACCAACAGGAGCATTGCCGCGATGAACAGGTTCAGATAGGCGAAGAACCGGCGCCGGCGCTCGTCATGGGCCATGTAGCCGATCGAGTAGATGTGGATCAGCGAACCCACACCGGTGATGAGCAGGACGAACAGGATCGAGAGCTGATCGATCAGCAGGCCGATCTGGACATTCCAGGGGCCGACACCGATCCACTCATAGAGCGTGTGATGCACCGAGCGCTTCTCGGTGCTCAGCAGCATCTCCCCCATCAGGCAGGCGCCGATGGCGAAGGACCACAGCGACGCGGCGGTGCCGAGGAGGTGGCCCCACTTGTCGCTGGACTTGCCGAGCAGGAGCAGGATCGCGGCCGACAACAGCGGCACAGCGATCATGGTCCAGCCGAGATTGAACATCCCCACCGGATCGATCGAGGTGGTGGTTTCGAGAAGGTTCACCGCTATCCCCTCAGAACTTCAGCAGGTTGGCGTCGTCGACCGAAGCCGAGCGGCGGGTGCGGAAGATGGCGACGATGATCGCCAGACCAACCACGACTTCGGCTGCAGCAACGACCATCACGAAGAAGGACGCGACCTGACCGTGCAAGTTGCCGTGCACCCGCGAGAACGTGACCAGGGCCAGGTTGCAGGCGTTGAGCATCAGCTCGACCGACATGAAGGCGACCAGTGCGTTGCGTCGCACCATGAAGCCGACCGTGCCGATCGCGAACAGGATCGCCGACAGGATCAGATAGTTGTCGGGGCTCACGCGTCATCATCCTTCCGGTCGCTGCGCACCTCGGTGCTCCCGTCAGCGGGGCCTGTGGCCAGACCGCGACCCGGACGGGGCCGACCGTTGACGGCGTCGGCGTCGCCGCCGAGGGCAGCCACGGTGCGGCGGGTGGCTTCGGCGAGACGCGGGCCATCAACGACGGTGCCGCGTGCCCGCATGGGCTTCGGCACCGACTCCTCGGCCACGGTCCCATCCGGCAACAGCGCCGGGATATCCACGGCGTTGTGATGGGCATAGACACCCGGGGTCGGCAGGGGGCCGGGGTGTTCGCCGGTCTCGGCGTACCGCTTCATGCGCTCAGCCATCAGCTTGCGCTGGGTGACCTTGCCGCCGATGCGCTCGCGGCGAGCCAGGACCATGGCGCCCAGTGCAGCGGTGATCAGCAGCGCCGAGGTGGCCTCGAAGACCAGCACATAATCGGAGAAGAGCAGCTGCGCGAGACCGCGGACGTTGCCATCGGCGACGTTCGGGTTGTCCGACCCGAGCCCGACGACTTGGTCGTCAACGACCGCGTTGCCCACGGCCAGAACCAGCAGGACCAGCACGCCGAGGGCGGCGACCAGGGCTGCGATGCGCTGCCCCTTGAGCGTCTCCACCAGCGAATCAGAGCTGTCGACACCGATCATCATCAGCACGAACAGGAACAGCATGAGGACCGCACCCGTGTACACGATGATCTGCACGGCAAACAGGAAGGGTGCGTCCTGGGCGGCGTACTGCACCGCGAGGGACACCATCACCGTCGCGAGGCACAGGGCGGAATGCACCGGCTTGCGCGCCAGCACCATGCCGAGCGCAGCCAGCACCATGATCGGCGCCAGCAGCCAGAACGCGACCGCAGCCGCGGTGGCCATCACAATCATCGGGTGTCTCCCGTCTTGGCGCTGCGATTGTCGGGTTGCCCGGTGGCGGGCAGGCCGAGGAAATACGCCTTCTCGTTGTCACCGAGGCGGCGCGGATGCGGTGGCTGCTCCATGCCGGGCAGCAGGGGCGCAAGGAGATCTTCCTTTTCATAGATCATCTTCTCGCGCGTGAAATCAGCCAGCTCGAACTCGTTCGTCATGGTCAACGCACGGGTCGGGCAGGCCTCGATGCACAGACCGCAGAGAATGCACCGCAGATAATTGATCTGATAGACGCGGCCATAGCGCTCACCGGGCGAGATGTTCTCACCGTCGACGTTGCTCGCGCCCTCGACATAGATCGCATCTGCGGGGCAGGCCCACGCACACAGCTCGCAGCCGACGCACTTCTCCAGACCGTCCGGCCAGCGGTTGAGCTGGTGCCGGCCGTGGAACCGGGGAGCGGTGACCTTCGGCTTGAGTGGATAGTCCTGGGTAAAGGTCTTGCGGAACATGGTCCGGAATGTGACTCCGAACCCGGCCACCGGGTCGAAGAACCCCATCAGGAATCAGCTCCCTTGTCGTCGGATTGCACGGTTTCACCCTTGACCACATCCACGAACTCCGGCAGGCGTTGACCCGGCTTGGGCGGCACGGGATAGCCACCGGCGAACGGATCGAACTCTTCTGTCCGGTCGATGGGAATGTCGTCGTGGTCGTCGCGTTCGCTGTCTTTGTCGAGGATGTAGAGGTAGGCCACCAGAGCCACAATGAAGAGCACCGCGCTGATCAGTGAGATGACACCGAGGCCGTTGTTGACGATGTTGCGGATCGTGGCGACGGCCAGGATCCAGCCGAGCGCGATCGGGATGAGGATCTTCCACCCGAAGCCCATGAACTGGTCATAGCGGAATCGCGGAAGCGTGCCGCGCAGCCAGACGAACATGAAGATGAACAACAGGACCTTGAGGGTGAACCACAGCAGACCCCAATAGCCCTGGTCAACGATGGTGTCCTTCAGCGGCCACGGCGCCCGATAGCCGCCGAGGAACAAGGTGGTGGCGATCGCGGCCACGTTCACCATGTTGATGTATTCGGCCAGGAAGAACATTGCGAAGCGGAAGCCGGAATATTCGGTGTGGAAACCACCGACGAGCTCGGACTCGGCTTCGGGGAGGTCGAACGGTGCGCGGTTGGTCTCGCCGACCATCGAGATCACATAGACCACGAAGGCGGGGATGAGCAGCAGGGCGTACCAGCCCGGCAGGGGGATCTCGAAGCCGAGGAAGTTGAGCGGCTGCTGCTGGGCGTCGACGATCTGCGAGGTCGACATGGAGCCGGCGTACATGAACACCGACACGAAGCTCAGGCCCATCGCGATCTCATAGGAGATCATCTGGGCGCTGGAGCGCAGGCCGCCGAGCAGTGAATAGGTCGAGCCGGAGGACCAACCCGCGAGGACGATGCCATAGATGCCGACCGATGCGAGCGCCAGCAGCATCAGGACCGCCACCGGCATGTCGGTGAGCTGCAGCCGCGTGGTGACTCCGAACATCTTGACCTCGCCACCCATGGGGATCATGGAGAGGATCGAGAAGGCGGGGATGGCCACCAGATAGGGCGCGAGGTTATAGACGAACTTCTCGGCGTTCTTGGGCCGGAAGTCCTCCTTGACCATGAGCTTCACACCGTCAGCCAGTGACTGGAGCGTGCCCCAAGGGCCGTTCATGATCGGGCCGACGCGGTGCTGCATCTTCGCCACGACCTTGCGCTCGAACACGATGTTGAACAGCGTGAAGAGCAGGAGATAGACCAGCACACCGGCGGCCTTGATCAGGATGATCCACCAGGGGTCGGTGCCGAACAACGAGCTCATGCCTCTGCTCCTTCGGACTCGTCAGGGGTGTCTGGTGCGGTCTCGGCCAGCGCCACGTTCACAATGTCACCGGGGACCGCGCCGAGGGTCGTGCTGACCCGGGCGTCGCGTGCAGCACCCGGAACCCAGACCACCCGATCGACCATGGCCTCAGTCACCGCGAGCGGCAGGATGAGCTCACCGTGATCAGTTGAAATCCGGATCGGGGTGCCATCGGCGATGCCGTTGGCCATGGCGGCGTTCATGCGGACAACCGGGGTCCGTGCGGTGGCCAGGAGTGCTTCCTCGCCATCGTTGCCGCGCGAGTCGTCGATCAGCTCGCGCCAGGATGCCAGGATTGCTTGGCCCTGGTCGGGCTCCACTGCGATCGCGCCACCCTGCTGCGGCCGCGCGGCCCGTGCACCATCCCAGGCGCCGATTTCGTCGAACTCGGCCTTTGCCTCGGCGGACGTGCGGATCCCGAGCGGGGCACCCATCGCGTCGGCGAGTGCAGCGAGAACACGCAGGTCGGACATCACGTGCTGGGCACCGAGATATTGCGCCAGCGGTCGCTCACGGCCCTCCCAGTTGACGAACGTGCCCGTGCGCTCCTCGATCAGCGAGACCGGGAACACCACGTCGGCACGCTCGGTCACCTCGCTGAGGCGGGTCTCCAGGCTGACGACGAACTCAGCCGCTTCGAGGGCTGCCAGCACGGCGTCCGGCCGCTGGAAGTCGGCAGGCTCAAGACCCCCCACGACCAGGCCCCGGATCCGACCGTCCAACGTCGCGGCGAAGATCTCGTCCGCGGCTAGGCCCGGCTCCGTCGGCACGTTCTGGATGCCCCAGGCAGCCTGCACGTCGACACGGGCGAGGGCTTCGGACACCGGTCGACCACCCGGCAGGAGGTTGGGCAACGTGCCTGCGTCCACCGCACCGCGCTCACCAGCACGTCGCGGCACCCAGGCCAGCTTGGCACCGGTGCGTTCGGCGAGAGCCAGGGCCGCGGTCAGCGTGCCCGGGGCCAGCCCGGCGCGCTCACCGACCAGCACGACGGAGCGACCGTCGAGTTCGACCTCGTCCGGCAGGTTCTGCAGGACCGATGCCTCGGTGCCGGGCACCGCCGGCACGAGGGTGGCCGACATCTTGGCCGAGCCATAGGAGACTTGGGCGCCAACAGTGAAGACCTTGAGGCCCTTCTTGCGCATCGCCTTGCGGAGTCGCAGAAAGACGATCGGCGACTCGTCCTCGGGCTCGAAGCCGACCAACAGCACGCTGCCGGCGTTCTCGAGATCTGCGTACGTCGCGCCGAGACCGGTCCCGGCCACCGCATGGGCGAGGAACTCCGCCTCCTCGGCCGTGTGCGGGCGCGAGCGGTGATCGATGTTGTTGGTGCCGAGGACCGTGCGCGCGAACTTCGCGTACGCATAGGCATCCTCGAGCATCAGCCGACCGCCCGGAAGGACCGCGAGTGGGCTGACCTCGGGCAGTGCGGCCGACGTGGTGGCTTCCTCCTCAGTGACCTCACGCGACTCGGCCGCGGCACGCAGACCGCGGACGGCGACGTCGATCGCCTCAGGCCAGGACGCCGGGCGCAGCACATCGCCGTCGCGAACCAGCGGCCGGGTCACCCGGTCGTCGCCGCGGGCGGACATGAAGGCGAAGCGACCCTTGTCGCAGTTCCATTCCTCGTTGACCTCGGGGTCGTTCCCCGCAAGGCGACGCATGACGGTGCCACGACGGTGGTCGACACGCAGCTCGCACCCGGCGGCGCAGTGTTCGCAGGCGCTGGTGGTGGAGAGGAGGTCGAACGGGCGAGCGCGGAACCGATACGCCGAGGACGTCAGCGCACCCACCGGGCAGATCTGGATGGTGTTGCCCGAGAAATAGCTCTCGAACGGTTCCTTTTCATAGATGCCGACCTGCTGCAGGGCACCGCGCTCGACGAGCGCGATGAACGGATCGCCGGCGATCTGGGCCGAGAACCGGGTGCAGCGTGCACACAGGACGCAGCGATCACGGTCGAGCAGCACCTGGGCCGAGATGTTGATCGGCTTGGGGAAGGTCCGCTTCACGCCCTGATAGCGGGACTCGCCGGCGCCGTGGGACAACGACTGGTTCTGCAGGGGGCACTCGCCGCCCTTGTCGCAGATCGGGCAGTCCAGCGGGTGGTTGATCAGCAGGAACTCGAGCATGCCCTTCTGGGCCTTGTCCGCCACGGGCGAAGTCACCTGGGTCTGGACCTGCATGCCGGGGGCCACCTCGAGGGTGCAGGAGGCCTGGGGCTTCGGCATGCCGCGACCGTTGCCGGCGTCCGGCACCTCGACGAGGCACTGGCGACATGCACCGACCGGCTCCAGCAGAGGATGGTCACAGAACCGCGGGATGGCGATCCCGACCTGCTCGGCTGCCCGGATCACCAGGGTGCCCTTGGGCACGGATACCTCGATGCCGTCGACGGTCAGCGTGACCAGATCGGCCTTCTCCACGCCCGCCTGGGCGTTCTCGCTCACGGTCATCAGTGCGCTCCCACGTTGGTGCGGTTGATCGGCGCGGCCTCGAACAGGCAGCTCTTCTCATAGGGGAACAGCTCCCACGCGGGGGTGTGCATGCCCTGCTCGAACTCCTCACGGAAGTGCTTGATCGCGGAGGTCACGGTGGCGACGGCACCATCGGCCAGTGCGCAGAAGGACCGGCCGCCGATGTTGTCGGAAAGATCGAGCAGCTTCTCGATGTCGCCCTCGACGCCCTGACCGGCCTCGATGCGCATGAGAATCTGCACCAGCCACCACGTGCCCTCACGGCACGGCGTGCACTTGCCGCACGACTCGTGCTTATAGAACTCGACCCAGCGCAGCGTGGTCCGAACCACCGAGGTGGTCTGGTCGAAGCACTGCAGCGCCTTTGTGCCGAGCATCGTCTGGTGGGCGCCCATGCCCTCATAGTCGAGCGGGGCGTTGATGTGTTCGTCCGAACCGGTGAGGATCGGCACCGACGACCCACCGGGTGTCCAGAACTTGAGGGTGCTGCCGTCGCGCATGCCGCCGCCGAGCTCGATGAGCTGCTTCAGGGTGATCCCCATCGGCGCTTCGAACTGACCAGGGGACTTCACGTGGCCGGACAGCGAATAAAGCGTGAAGCCCTTGGACTTTTCAGTGCCCATCGAGGCGAACCAATCCGGCCCGTTCTCGATGATCGACGGCACGGATGCGATCGACTCGACGTTGTTGATGACGGTCGGGCAGCCATAGACACCCGCCACCGCCGGGAACGGCGGTCGCAGTCGGGGCTGGCCCCGGCGGCCCTCGAGCGAGTCGAGCAGGGCGGTTTCCTCGCCACAGATGTACGCCCCAGCGCCCGCGTGCACGACCAAGTCCAGGTCCGCACCGGAGTTGAGGATGTTCTTGCCGAGATAGCCAGCCGCGTACGCCTCGCGAACCGCCTGCTGGAGGCGGCGGATGACGTGCAGCACCTCACCGCGGATATAGATGAACGCCTTCTTCGCGCCGATCGCCAGCGACGAGATGATCACGCCCTCGACGAGGGTGTGGGGCGAGGCCATCATCAATGGGATGTCCTTGCAGGTGCCCGGCTCGGACTCGTCGGCGTTGACCACCAGATATTTCGGCTTCGGGTTGTCCTTGGGGATGAACGACCACTTCATGCCGGTCGGGAAGCCCGCACCGCCACGGCCGCGCAGCCCAGAATCCTTCACCGCGGTGATGATGTCGTCGGGCTGCATCTTGATGGCCTTGCGCAGGGCGCGATAGCCGCCGCGGCGCTCATAGTTGGCGATCCGCCAGGAGCCCTCGTCGGCCCAGCCCACGCTGAGCACCGGCGTCAGGATGTCGGTCACTTCGCCTCTCCTGCCTTGTGGCTGTCGCCCGCGGCCTTCGGCGCGGTCCAGTCGTTTTCCTGGGCGATGCGGACGCCGAGCAGCGACGCGGGGCCGCCGGAGGGGCCCTCGTCAGCGCGGCCATCGGGGAACCCGGCGAGCACGCGCTCTGCCTCGCGCCACGACGTGATGGTCGCACCGCGATCGGCGACCACCTCATTGCCGGCGATCAGGTCGTCGACGACCTGCACGGCCCGGTCCGGGGTCATGTTGTCGAAGAACTCCCAGTTGACCATCATCACCGGCGCATAGTCACAGGCCGCGTTGCACTCGATGTGCTCCAGGGTGATCGCCCCATCGGCCGTCGTCTCATCGTTGCCAACGCCGAGGTGGTCCTGGAGTTTGTTGAGGATGTGGTCGCCGCCCATCACCGCGCACAGCGCTGTGGTGCAGACACCGACGTGATGCTTGCCGACCGGCTTGCGCTTGTACTGCGTATAGAACGTCGCCACACCGGACACCTCGGCCGCGGTGATGCCGAGCACCTCGGCGCACACCTCAATGCCGGCCGGGGACACGCGCCCATCGACCGACTGGACCAGGTGCAGCGCCGGCAGCAGAGCCGACCGCGCATCGGGATAACGGGCAGCGATCTCACGGATCTCCGCCACCGTCTCCTCGGTGATGTTCGTCTCGGTGTTGGCGTGGTCCACGCCACCCGAGTGCTCGAAATGCGACTTGAAACCACTCATCGGTCCACTCCACCCATCACCGGGTCGATCGACGCCACGGCCACGACCACGTCCGACATCAGCGAGCCCTCACAGAGGGCGGGCACTGCCTGCAGGTTGTTGAAGCTCGGATCCCGGAAGTGGGCGCGCCACGGCCGCGTACCCCCATCGGAAACCACGTGGGCACCGATCTCGCCCTTGGGCGACTCGAACGGCACATAGGCCTGACCGACCGGCACCTTGAAGCCCTCGGTGACGATCTTGAAGTGGTGGATCAGCCCCTCCATGGAATCTCCCATGATGTGCTTGATGTGCTCGTTGCTGTTGCCCATGCCATCAGAGCCCACTGACAATTGCGCCGGCCAGGCGATCTTCTTGTCCGCCACCATGATCGGAGCACCGTCCATCTTCTCCAGACGGGCGATGCACTGCTCCACGATCTTGAGGCTTTCCCACATCTCCTGCTGACGGATGAGGAACTTGCCGAACGCATCGCACATCTCGTTGGTGGGGACATCGAAGTCATAGGTCTCGTAGTCCCAGATCGGCTCCGCCTTGCGGATGTCATAGTCGATGCCGGTCGAGCGCAACATCGGCCCGGTGATGCCGAGCGCCATGCAAGCCGAAGCATCGAGATAGCCGACGCCGACCATGCGACCAAGAAAGATCGGGTTGCCGTTGCACAACTGCTTGTATTCCGGCAGGTGCTTGTGCAGCCACCGGACGGTCTCCTTGACCTTCTCCAGCTCCTTGGGGCCAACGTCGTTGGCGAGGCCCCCCGGGCGGAAGTACGCATGGTTCATGCGCAGGCCCGTGATCTCCTCGAAAGCGTCGAGGATCATCTCCCGGTCGCGGAAACCGATCGTCATCACGGTCAACGCGCCGATCTCCATGCCGCCGGTGCCGATGCACACCAGGTGCGAGGCGATGCGGTTGAGCTCGAGCAACATGACCCGGACGACCTTGGCCTTTTCCGTGATCTGGTCCTCGATGCCGAGCAGCCGCTCGACGCCCGCGACATACGTCGCTTCCTGGAAGAACGGGGTCAGGTAGTCCATGCGGGTGCAGAACGTGGTGCCCTGGGTCCAGGTGCGGTATTCCATGTTCTTTTCGATGCCGGTGTGCAGATAGCCGATGCCGGCACGGGCGCGACGCACGGTCTCGCCCTCCATCTCGAGGATGAGCCGGAGCACGCCGTGGGTCGACGGGTGCTGCGGACCCATGTTGACCACCAGCAGCTCGTCACCGCGCTCGGCCTGCGCCGACACGATCTGGTCCCAGTCCTGACCGGAGGCGGTGTAAACCCGGCCCTCGGTTTCGTCCGCAGACCCGGCATAGATGTCGGAGTCCGCATCCACCTCATGGGGCGGAGGAAGAGTGCTCATCAATAGCTCCTGCGCTGGTCTGGCGGGGGAATGGTGGCGCCCTTGTATTCCACCGGGATGCCACCGAGGGGATAGTCCTTGCGCTGCGGGTGGCCGGGCCAGTCGTCCGGCATCATGATCCGGGTCAGCGCGGGGTGCCCGTCATAGATAATCCCGAACAAGTCATAGGTCTCGCGCTCGTGCCAGTCGGCCGCGGGATAGACCGGGACGATCGACGGCAGATGCGGATGGGCATCGCTGCACGCGGCCTCGACCCGGAGCCGACGCACATGGGTCATCGACAGGAAGTGATAGACGCTGTGCAGTTCCGATCCGGTGTCGCCCGGATAGTGCACCCCGGACACCGAGACACAGGCCTCGAACCGCAGACGGGCATCGTCACGCAGCGGCTGGGCCAGCTCCAACAGACGATTGCCGTGCACATGCAGGGTCAACTCGCCGCGATCGACGACCACAGCCTCGATCGCACCGGGCACCAGCTCCTCGATACGGCTGACGACCTCGTCGAACCAACTGCCATAGGGCGGCACGGACGCCTTGGGGCGCAGGACCTGGCGGACCAAACCGCCATAACCCGACGTGTCGCCCGAGCCGCCGGAGCCCCACATGCCCTGACGGGTGTCGACCACATGCTCGGTCGTGGACGCGGGCCCGAACTCGCCGTCCGTGGTGCCCTCGGGGAGGTTGTCGCTCATCGCAGCAGCCCCTTCATCTCATGGGTCGCCGGGGCTTCGAGAGCCGCCTGCTCCTGCTCGGCGATCTCGGCGATCGCGTGCGGACCGATCTTGGTCTTGGCGACCTTCTGCTTCTTCAGCTTGAACATCGCATCGATCAACATCTCCGGACGCGGCGGGCAGCCCGGCACATAGATGTCGACGGGCACGATGTGGTCGACGCCCTGGACGATCGCGTAGTTGTTGAACATGCCGCCCGAAGAGGCGCAGACACCCATAGCGAGCACCCACTTGGGGTTGGGCATCTGGTCATAGATCTCACGCACGATCGGGGCCATCTTCTGGCTCACCCGACCGGCCACGATCATGAGGTCCGCCTGGCGCGGCGAGGGCCGGAACACTTCCTGACCCCAGCGCGAGGCGTCATAACGCGGCGCGCCATAGGTCATCATCTCGATCGCGCAACACGCCAGACCGAACGTGACCGGCCAGAACGACGCCTGACGCATCCATCCGACCAGTCCCTCGACCGTGGTCAGCATGACTCCGGCGGGGAGCTTGTCCTCCAGACCACCTGCCATCTCAGTTGCTCCTTGCGTATTGGTTGCGATTGCGACACGTCAACGGCAATGAACTCACTGGTCCCACTCGAGGCCTCCGCGGCGAATGACATACCAAAACGCCACGAGCACGGCATCGATGAACAGGATCATGATCACGAGCCCCCACGGGCCCATGCCGTCATAACTGACTGCCCACGGATAGAGGAAAACGATCTCGATGTCGAAAATGATGAACAGCATCGCGGTGATGTAGTACTTCACCGGGAAGCGGCCACCGCCGATCGGCTGCGGCGTCGGCTGGATGCCGCACTCATAGCTGTCATATTTCGACCGGTTGTAACGCTTCGGACCGATCTGCATCGTCACCAGCAGACCACCGGCCACGAAGGCCGCCGCCAGGATCAACATGACCACCAGCGGCAGATAGACGTTGGTCACCGTTCGTCCTCTCTCCTGATCACGGGCTCCCGCGATCCTCGACAGCGAGTTGATCCAACCAGTCCGGATCGCCCACCGGCACAGCGTCGATGGGCTCGTGAAAAATCTCACGAACAGGGTCAGTCTAGGGCAGGCACACCCCTGCGTCTCAACCCGAGCGAAAAACCGGGCGAACGGCGCGCACGCGGGCGTAATCCCTAGTCAGCGAGAATTTGTCACAAGAACATAACGCAAGAATCCGGTTGCTGATATCCGGCATTGGCGCCTCGACGGAGGTTTCCGGGTTTCGCGCTAAGGTCGTCTGCTGTGACTGTCCACCCCTTCGCTGGCGTATCCGCGCGGACGGTAACTGTCGACGCACCCGGCGATCTGAGCAGTCGATTGCCCCGTCGTCATGGCCTCGCCTGGCTGCGGCGCGGCGACGGCATGATTGCCGGCGGTGAGATCGCGCGCCAGGAATTCGACTCCATCGCGGAGGCTGATGCCTGGTGGGAGCAGTACGCCGCAGCCGTCCAGGTCGACAACGACCTGCCGGACGTGTTCGGGACCGGCCCACTGGCCTTCGGCTCGTTCACCTTCGATCCCGGACACACTGCTCAGCGCTCGGTGCTCATCGTGCCGGAATGGATCCTCGGTCGGCGCGGACAGCACACCTGGCTCACCACGCTCAGCGCCGGGCAGTCCCCCACAAGTTCGGGTACGCCGTCCGCGACGGATTGGCTGCCGCCTGAGACGAGGTCGATCGCACCGGGCCAGGTGGCGTACTCCGACGGCTCGATGAGCGGGCCAGCCTGGGAATCCGTCGTCGCGGATGCCGTACGCCGCATCAAGGCGGGCGATCTCGCGAAGGTCGTGCTCGCCCGGGACCTCATCGCGCGTACGCCGGACGAGATCGACTATCGCTGGCTGGTCGAACAGTTGGCGGAGGCGTACCAACTCTGCTGGACGTACCATGTCGACGGGCTGGTCGGGGCCTCCCCGGAAATGCTGGTCCGCCGGGAGAACGGCCTGGTGACCTCGCGGGTGCTGGCGGGCACGATCCAGCGCACGGCAGACGAGGAAGCTGATCGCGCCCTCGCCGCACACCTGTCCCGCTCCCACAAGGATCTGGGCGAACATGACTATGCGGTGACCTCGGTGGCCGACGCGCTCGCGCCGCTGTGCTCGGGGATGAACGTGCCCGATGCCCCGTATGTCCTGGAGCTCCCCAACGTCTTCCACCTCGCCACCGATGTGGCGGCCGCGGCAAAACCTCACGTTTCGTCGCTGACCCTGGCGACCGCGCTGCACCCGAGCGCCGCGGTTTGCGGGACCCCGACCGACGCCGCCCGCCTGCTCATCCGCGAGATCGAGGGCTTGGACCGCGGCCGATATTCCGGCCCGATCGGTTGGGTCGACGCCCAGGGTGACGGCGAGTGGGCGATCGCGCTGCGGTGCGGTCGGATCGAGGGGAACACCGCGCAGTTGTACGCCGGCTGTGGCGTCGTCGCCGATTCCAACCCGGAGGCCGAGTTGGCCGAGTCCATGGCGAAGCTCGTGCCCATGCGCGACGCGCTCGAGGCGGAATAGGCGGGCGTTTGCGCCCTACGTCACAAATCGCCAGCGCGCAGGGTGAGTTTCGGTGTGACGAACCCCTCGGCGTACGGCCGTTGACACTGCACACCACGCACCCGCAGCATCCCGCGGAACGCCTCATCATCGAACCAGGTGCGGGAATGCTGGCTCGGATAATGCTCGTGCAGCAAGGCAATCTTCTCGTCTGCAAGCGCGCGGTCGAGCGGCCAATAGGTCTGCACGGTCGGCAGATCACCCTCGTATTTCAGGATCTCGTAACCCAGAATCAGGTGTGCCCGGAATTCCTGCCAGGCCAGCTCGGCGAGCAGCCGGTGGTCCTGGTGCGCGTCGCCGGCGTGCGGGGCCAACACGAGATCGGGCTCAACCGTTCGCCGGAACGCCGCGACCGCAGCCTTGACCTCGGCCCAGCGTCCCGGCATGCGCCCATCAGGGAAATCGTGGACGTGCACGGTCAGGTTGGCTCCGGGACAGTACGCCGCCAGTGCCGCCCGCTCCTCCGCTTCCCGCTCGGTCCCGGCACCGGAGAGCACGAGCGCGTCGATGCGTACGCCCGGCTGGCGCCGACACAGGTCCAGCAGCAGGCCGCCCGCACCGATGGCGATGTCGTCACAATGTGCGCCGAGCAACGCGATGCTGCGCGGGGCAAGGGTCAGCTGGTGCACGCAAGCGCCTTGCGGATCTTCCACGGCCGATCGCCGCGGGACCACATGGCATCCAGTTCAGCGCGCTCCTTGAACGTGTCGGCCGGCTTCCAGAACCCGCGATGCGGTTGGGCAAGCAGCCGACCTGCGGCAGCCAACCGGCCACCGGCATCCTCGACCAGGTCCTTGCCGGGCTCCAACCAGTCGAAGATCTCCTGGCGCAGGATGAGATAGCCGCCGTTCTGCCACAGGGGCATCTCCGACACCTGTCGCACGCCGGTCACCGGGCAGGCTGCGTCGGTCGCCGCGGTCTGATCGCCACCATCGGCGAGATCCAGCACGTGGAAGGACTGCTGCGGCGGGACGGCCAGCATCGACATGACCATCTCGGGCCTGGCCTCGAAGCGTTCGACGAGCGTGGTCAGATCGACATCACACAGCACATCGGCATAGTTCGCCAGGAACATCTCGTCATCGTCGAGATAGGGCCGGACCTGGGCAAGGCGATCACCGATGCTCGTGTCCAAACCGGTGTCGACAAAGGTGACGTCCCATTGGGACAAATCGGTGGAATACAGCTCGATTTCACCGTGCCGGAGGCGGAAATTGTTGCTCAGCGCATCGGTGTGAGTGAGGAAGAGTTCCTTGATCTGCTTTGCGCCATAGCCCAGGCAGAGAATGAATTCTGTGTGCCCGAACGCGGCGTAATAACGCATGACGTGCACCAGCAACGGGTGCGGCCCGACCAGTTGCAAGGGCTTCGGCAGATCGACACCCCCGCGCATCCGCATGCCATAACCACCGCAGAACAGCACGACCTTCATGTCGCTGATCGCCCCCCGTGCCCTCAAATTCCTTCACGCCGTGTCAGTGTTCGGACGGTACCAGGCTAGTCCGCGACCCGAATGCGGGCCTGCTGTGCGGGCGTCGATTGGGCAACAAGTTCCCGGGCTGCCGTCCGCAGTGCATTGTGCAGTGCCATGATCTCGGGCTTCTCGGCATCGTCATCGGCGACCAGCACCGACACCTGTCGCCTGGTCCCGTGGGCGATGCTCAACGGCACCAGCCCTGGCACCGGCTGACCGACCACCGACAGCGCCGGCCGCATCGCGACACCGATGCCCTTGGTCACCATCACCCGTGTCAGCGTCGGGTCGTCGGTGGAGCACAGGATCTCTGGGACGAAGCCCCGCTCCCGGCACACGGTGATGAGCTCCTGGCGGCACTTGGGGCAGCCGCCCACCCAATTGGAGTCCGCGGCGTCCTCGAGATCCACCGTGCCCTTGTCCGCGAGCGGGTGCTTCTCCGAGACCAACAACACGAATTCCTCATCGAGGATCGGCAGTTCGGTCTGGCCGCGCCCGGGCTCGTCCTCGGGATAGGAGAAGTTCATGATCGCGTTGACCTGCCCGGAGCGCAGCAGGTCGAAGCTGGCCGGTGGCTCGGCGTCGAGCACCTTGATCCGCAACCGATCGTCACCGCCGAGCAAGGCTGCGATCGCCTCGGGCACCAGGGCCGCGCTCGCGCTGGGAAACGAGGCGAGCGCGAGTTCGATCAGATCGTCACGCCCGCCGGCTTCACGGACCTGCTCGCACACGAAGCGCCACGACGAGAGGGTCGTCTCCGCGTACCCCTGCAAAGCCCGCCCCGCCGCCGTCAACTCGATCCGCCCACCCTCGCGGGTGAAGAGCTGGACGTCCATGATCCGCTCAAGCGCCTTCATCTGCTGGCTGACGGTGGGTTGGCTGAAGTTGAGTCGCCGCGCTGCCGCGGAGATGCTCCCGGTGCTCACGACCGCGAGGAACACTTCGAGCAGCTTGGTATCCATGTCAGCGATTGTTCCAGAGCGGGCAACCCGGTGCCCGGCCCTGGGTTGATGTACGCCTCAGCGCCCGCGCTGGCGGGCCTTCTCGGCGCGCGCCTTCTCGAGCTCCTTGCGCTGCTGCTCCTGCTGTTCGCGCAGGGCATCCATGTCGAAGTTGCCCATCACGAACCAATAGACGATCGCCGCAAGCACCGCTGAGATGATCCACGTCAGCCCGAACACCATCGGCCCGGTGATGATGAGCACCACCTCGAAGCCCTTGACCGCGTTGGTGAACATGCCGGTCGGCATCGCCCCAGCCTGGGTCGCGACCATCGGCGCGCCGAAGTCGATCGGCTTCGCCGTGATCCAGCGGACCGCACCGAACAACCCGGCGGCCGCCGTGACCATGGCGATCGGGACGGCATCGAGCGGTGACTCCCGCAGGGATGTGAACGCCGGCGTGGCGAGGAATCCCCAGATCACCGCGACGCCGACCGACACCACGATGGAGGCCTTGCGCAGTTCGGGCCCGGTGAACGGGAAGCAGCGCGCGAGCCCGGCGGTCCGGGTCAGCACTCGGAGCATGCCCTGCAACGGGATGAGGGCTCCGAACAGCGCCAGCCCGGACAGCAGCGGGGAGAACGCCCCGGCGCCGAGCGCAACCGTGGCGTACGGAACCACGAGGGAAACCAGCACCGGCAGGAAGACTGACGGCGTACGCAACACCCGCGACAGATCACGCCGGATCAGCGCATCCATGCCGATGCCCTTGCCCGAGCGCGGGATGACCTGGCCGCGTTCGGCGGCATTGCGTTCGACGACGATGTCGCGGACGAGGCCGAGGTCGAGGGCATACATCGCGCCGGCCATGCCGGCCGCC
>JAUNUL010000005.1:16685-19651 GCA_030538175.1 Propionibacteriaceae bacterium
ACACCGGAGGTGAGTCGGTTGCGGCGGATCCGGTTGAGTCGGACGGTGGCGAGTACGCCAGCCAGCACGAGCACGATCAGGCCCAGAGCCGCGATGACAAGGGTGATCAGCTCTTCCCGGTCGACGCCGATATCGAGCTGCCACCAGTTCGCGGCGATGCCGACGACGATGACCAAGGCAGCGACGGAGATGCCGCTGAACAGATAAACCGCGACCTTCGTGAAGCCCGTGCGGTCGGCACCCTGTTCCGCGGCGGCGAACGCGACCACCCCCGCGGACGCCAGACCCGTCGCGATCGCCCACAACACGATGAGCGTGACCGACGAGCCGGTCAGCGCGGCGATCAGCGCACCCGCTCCGGCACCGGCCACCAGGGCGAGCAGGATCGCGGTCACCAGCCGGGACCGAAGCAGGCTCGCCCGGTTGATCGGGGCATCGAGCATCCAGAAGCCCTCGGCGGCCGAGGCCAGCACGGGGCCGAACAGGCGTGCCGCGCCGACCGCGAGCGCGACGACCGCGCCGAGCACCGCGAACGGCAGCAGACTGCGCGCGGTCACACAGGCAGCGTCCTCACAGGTCGAGGCGCTGCTCTGCACGGTCACGATCAACTGGACGACCATCGCGCCGATGACGGCGACGGCGAGGACGGCGACATACGCGTCCTGGAGCGCTTCGAACAACGTCCGGGTCGCACGGCCGGTGCGCCAGTCCTTGACCAGGAGCTTGAGCTCACGCTCGCTCGGCTGATGGTCCGCCAAGGGGCCGCTCATCGGCGCTTCTTTCCATGCGACGGGCGCGGACGCTTCTTCGAGGCGGACCCGGCCTGCTGCGCTGGCTGCGTCTTGGCGGCCGGCTGCTGGGCCTTGGGGGCTCCTTGCTGGGTCGCGCCGGTGGAGTCGGCAGTGAGCAACGGGTCGACCTCGACGAGGGACTCGTCCTCCTCCCCGTCCTCACGCTCGGGGCCCAGGCGAACGGTGCGAGTGGCCACCTCGGACACGAGATAGGGCTCATGGGAGGCGAACACCAACGCCAGCCCGTCGGCGAGCTCGGAGTTCAGCCGCTCGGCGAGCCAGCGCACACCCTCGGTGTCGAGCCGCTGTTCGGGTTCGTCGAGCACCAGCAGCTTGCGGGGGCGCACGAACGCGGTCGCCAGCGCGAGGCGCCGACGCTGCCCCGAGGACAGGGTGCCGGGCAGCTGGCCAGCCTGGGGCACCAACTGGACCTCATGCAGGATGTCGTCCACGACCGTCTCCGGGTCGGCGAGGCCGTGCGCCCGGGCCAGCAGGTCGAGATGCTCGACCACGCTGAGGTCGGGGAAGAAGTCGATATCATCGATGACGGTCGCGAGGTTCTGCCGGATCGTGCGGGAGGTCTCGGCGAGCTTCTCCCCACAGATCGTGATCTCACCCTCGGTCGGCTTGTCAGCCCCCACCAGACAGCGCAGCAGGGTGGACTTGCCTGCGCCGTTGCGACCGGTCAGGGCAATGGCCTCCCCCGCACGCACCTGGAGGTTGAAGTTGTCGATGATCTTCGTCTGTCCATAGGCACGGGACAGCCCGGTGACCTTCAAGATGGACTCGGCGGATTTGGCCATGATGCTCATTCTCCCGTGCCGGACAAGCCCGCCCCGGCACGGCCCGCCGCATGGACATGCCCCGTGACAGCGGATTCGCCCCCAAACCAGACAAAATGCGGGGCCCAACGCAATAGTTGCGTCCGACCCCATATTTTGCGAGGTTTCCCGGGCTTCGGGTTCGACACTAGGCTCACAGGCGTGCCGAGATCCGATTATCGCGCCACCCTGGCCAAACGCCGCGGCGATGTCGCTGCCATGTTCGACGGGGTCGCCGACCGCTATGACCTGATGAACGACGTGATGACCGCCGGCCAGATGCGGCGGTGGCGCAAGGTCGTCATCGACGCCGTCGACCCGAAACCGGGCCAGCGGATCCTCGATCTGGCCGCCGGCACCGGCACCTCCTCGCGCCCGTTCGCCGATGCAGGTGCCACGGTCATCGCCTGCGACCTGTCCCTCGGCATGTTGCGGGTCGGCGTCCAGCGCCAGCCGAACCTCAACTTCGTCGCCGGCGATGCCCTCGCGCTGCCGTTCGCCGATGAGTCGTTCGACGCGGTGACCATCTCCTATGGCCTGCGCAACGTCGAACACACCCTCGACGCCCTGATCGAGATGCGGCGCGTCACCAAACCGGGCGGCCGGTTGGTGATCGCCGAGGTGTCGACCCCGACCAATCCCCTGTTCTCCGCGATCTATAAGGAGCGCCTGCTCGGCATCCTGCCCATCCTGGGTCGGATCGGGTCGAGCAACCCGTCGGCGTACGCCTATTTGGCCGAGTCCATGCAGACCTGGCCCGACCAGGAAACCCTCGCGGACCTGATCGTCGAGGCCGGCTGGCGCGATGTCGCCTGGCGGAACCTGCTGGGCGGGATGGTCGCGATCCACCGCGGGACCGCGTGACGGTGCCCGAACGGCCAATCACGCTCGATGCCTATGCGGCGCGGACCTGCGCGGTCAAGACGTGGAACCGGTTCGCCCCCGAGATCGAACCGCCGGCCCCCGATGAGGGGTTGCGGGACAGTTTCGCCGGCGGCATCCGGTTCAGTGACGCTGTCCTGACCGATCTCCTGCACCGTTTTCCTGGCCCGGTCGCGGATCTGCGGCCGCTGACGGATGCGCCGTGGGCCGAGCAGGAGTACGCCGCCACCGAGGCGATGCGCCACGGCGTGCCCGTCATCATCGGTGGCCTGCTCCCGCTGGACCTCAACGGCGCCCGCAGTGGTCGACCCGACCTGCTGGTCCGCAGCACCGATCGTGCGGACGGTCGGCCGGGCTATCTGCCGGTGGTGATCGTGCGCCGCCAAGTCGCCGAACGTCGCGCTGCCCGCAGGCTGGAGCACACCGTGCATGCCAGCGGCCTCGACCGCCCCACCCACCCGCAGGCCATCAC
>JAUNUL010000005.1:19661-21847 GCA_030538175.1 Propionibacteriaceae bacterium
GGTCGCTGCGCACCCATCACGACGCACACCTGTTGCAGGCCGCCCACTATTGGCGCCAGCTGGACGCCGCCCGCCACGCCGCCCCGGGCCCGGCGATCGCGGGCGTCCTCGGCACGGATGCGTACGACGAATTCGACACCCCCGCGATCACCTGGATCGACCTGACGATCCCACTGGTGCGGACGTTCTCCCGCAGCGCCCCCGAGGGCTGGCGGCTGCGGTCCGTGCTGGAACGGTATGACCACGAGCACGCATTCCGCGTCCGCATCGCCGAGGCCGCCCGCGCCGGGGAGCCACCGCTGGTCATCCCGATCCGCAACCGCGAATGCGATGCCTGTCACTGGTGGGAGATCTGCGCCCCACAACTGGGTGATGACGATCTGTCGGTGCGCATCGACAAGGCCCCGCTCGATGTGCGTGAGATCTCCGCGCTGCGGGCGTTGGGCGTACGCACCGTGACCGACCTGGCCGCAGTTGATCTGACGGTGCTCAAGGAGCGATACCTGCCAGAAGTCCGCCACCGGCCCGGTGCCGAGAAGCGACTCGAGCTGGCGACCCGACGTGCCCGGTTGATGGTCGAAGAGGTCGAGCTCGAGCGGCTCACGACCGGCTCCATCGCCCTGCCGACCGCTGATCTGGAGATCGACTTCGACATCGAGACCGCCGCGGATGAGCGGGTCTATCTGTGGGGGTTCCTGGTCCATGACCGGCGGACGGATGCGCCGCCGGCGTACGTCGAGTTTTCCGCCTGGCACGACCTCGACGCGGCCGAGGAGATCGAGCTCGCCAGGCACGCCATGGTGTGGTTGCGGGCGCTCGTCGACGGCCCCGCGAGCGTGCGGGTCTTCCACTATTCCAACTATGAGGTCGTGCGCCTGGGCAACCTCGCCTCGGCAACCGACGATCCGACGCTCACGTGGGCCATCGACTATGCCGAGCGCGAGTTCTGCGACCTGTTCGACGTGGTCCGCGACCACTTCTTCGGCGTACGCGGGCTGGGGCTGAAGGTCGTCGCGTCCGTCGGCGCCGGTTTCTCCTGGCGGGACGCCGACGCGGGCGGGTTGAACTCCCAGTCCTGGTTCGACGAGGCCTGCCACGCACCCGACGAAACGACGCGGGAGGCCGCCCGGGAGCGGGTCCTGGCGTACAACGAGGACGACGTCCTCGCCACACACGCCCTCCGCAACTGGCTGAGAAGGGCCTGAATTCGACTTTTCCGGAACAGGATGGAACTTTCCTCCCTGGACCCGGACTCCTCCAGGGTGGCAGGCGTCCACAATCGGCTCCAGGGACGAGGAGGACATGTGCGGCTCGATGACAGCGAACCGGGACGATCTGCCATGGATGTGGGAGATGAGGAACTGTGGGCTGGAATCCGAGCGGGTCTCGAAGCCGATTTCGCGACCTTGTTTCGTCGGCACAACAAGGTCGTCTACAACTTTGCTTTCCGCTCGACCGCCTCGTGGAGTCTCGCCGAGGACATCACCCAGGCGACGTTCACCACACTGTGGCGACGGGCCCGAGAAGGAACGATCGATCCGCTGACCCGGGACTCCGCCGTGCCGATCCTGCTGTCCATGGCCCGTCACGAAGTGATGAACACAACACGCGGCAATCAGCGCCGGCTGCGGCTGGTCCACAAGATCGAGGATCAGGGGCCGGGCTATGACACGAACGTTGCCGACTGGGTGGAACAGGAGGCCAGCATGGCGCAAGTGCGCTCAGTGCTGAACAGGCTCCCCGAGAACCAGCGCGCGGTCATCGAGCTCGTCGTGTGGAGCGGTCTGGACCTCGCCGCCTGCGCCGAGGTGCTCAAGGTGCCGGTCGGCACCGTGAAGTCCCGATTGAGCCGGGCTAAGCAGAAACTCGCCACCAGCGAGGTGGCTCATTTGTTGGGAGGTGAGGTGTCGTGAAACACGACCCGTTGCGACCCGACCCGTTCCAGGAGCGGGACCTCCCGAACCCCGAAGCGATGCTCGCGTCGATCCTCGAGAGTGCGTCAACGACCCAGGAGCCCGAGGAACTCGACAACCTCGACTACATCGGGCGCCGACCGCGGCGCTGGCTGCAGGTTGTGGCCGCGGCTGCGGCGGTCGCCGTGATCGCCGGCATCGGCTGGCAGGTGACCCGACCGCAGACCCGTGCGGGTGAACCCGGCTCCCGTCCCACCCCTGTCCAGACCGCGA
>JAUNUL010000005.1:21857-24073 GCA_030538175.1 Propionibacteriaceae bacterium
GCCCACCCCGACCCCCACCCCCGATGTGACCGCGGTGCCCGAACCGTCGCCGACAACCAGGACCCCCACACCGCGCCGGACGACCACCCCCTCGGCGACCGCGACACCCACGCCGACCCCGACGCGCACGACTTCCCCGAGTGCGACGCCGTCTGCCACCTTGGCTCCTATCGAGGCGCCACGGGTCATCGTGACCGAGACCCGTCGGGGTGGGGCGACCCAGGACGGCATGGAATTCGCACAAGTGGACTTTGTCGCCTGCCCCGGCAGCCGCGGCGCCCGCATGTGGGGCCCCTTCGTCGAAGGTGCCAGCATCAGCTGGCAGGAGGTCGACAAGCTGGGCTCGACCGGATCCCTGGTCGACCGCAACACCTGCATCCCCGTCACCATCGACGTCGAGGTCCCCGCGGGCAAGCCCACGGAGATCACGATCGGGGTGCAGATGGAGTACGCCGCCGGCACCCGGGAGGCCGTCAACAACGGCATGCACTACGGGTCGGCGATCATTCGCTGATTCAGCTCAGGCGAACCAGCCCTCGACCTGGGTGGCGTTCTTGGTCATCCAGGCGCGGGCCGCGGTGAGGGCATCGAGCCCGTCGAGCTGCATGCCGCGGTCCATCTCGTTGACGTCGGCGACGGTGTACCGGATGCGGCCGAGGACCGTCTTGTCGTGGTCGGTGAAGCGCTGCCAGGACTCGTTGTGTGCCAGCAGGGATGCGCGATCCGGCGGCGGGAAAACGCCCAACGGGTCGGCGAGCGGCCGCAGGTCGTGGACATCGTTAAGGAACATCGGCTGCCACATCGGGGTCGCGAACCAGTCCCCGGCGGCCATGCGGGTGTTGACGGTGTCGATGACGGCCCAGATGTCACCGATCTCGTGGCTCCAGCCGAGGGCGTCGAGACCGTACTCGGTGACCAGCCGATTCGACCGCATGCTCAGGCCCGCGCCGGCCTTCGTGCCCTGGACGACCCGGGTGGTGAACCGCTCGGCGATCTCCAGTTTGGCGAGATCCTCGAGTGAGGAGACGAGCTCCGCAGGCACGTAGCCCGGGACAGCCCAGAAGAACAAGGCGTTGTCATAAAGCGGGGCGACCTCGGTGACGACGTCGGCGATCTGCTCCCAATAGACCTCGTGGCCGTGCGGGAGCCAGGCGTCGGCGAACAGATCCTGCTCGCCGGCGGCCAGCATGGGGTACATGTCCGGGTGGGCACCCTCGATGACCTCCACCTCATGGCCAAGGCGAATCAGCACCTCCTCCACCACGGCGGCGGCAACCTGGTGGAACGACTCGTCAATGCGGCCCAGGGTGATCTTCATAGGTTCCCTCTCGGTTTCGGCACTTCTGATTTTCGGCAAAAGCTGCATCCCAGTGGATCATGGCCGGGTATTTCCCCTAGTCGGGGTCAACGCAATCGGCGATGGATGCAGCTTTTGCTCATTTTGTTCACGGCCAGGTCGTTCACGCCATCTTGTTCACGGCAGTCGCCTGCGCGCGACGGTGCGCGCGAGACACCCGGACTTCCAGGATCTCCGCAGTCACCGGTTCGGCGATTGCCTCGATGAGCTGGGCGTGGGAGGTGATCCGGCGATGCCGCCAGCCGTACCCCGCGGCGATCCCCGCCAGATTCGCCCCCGTCGGGGTGCCGAAGATGCGCTCGAACGCGTCCGCATGCTCCGGCGCGCCCTGTTCGAGGATGTGGAAGATCGAGCCACCGTCGTCGTTCACGACCACGATCCGCAGGTCCGGCCGACGCTCCAGCGGGCCGATGAGCAACGATCCCGCGTCGTGCAGGAACGTCAGGTCCCCGACCAACAGCGTCGTCGGGCCGCTCGCCAGCGCCACCCCGAGCGCGGTCGCGATCGTCCCATCAATACCGGCGAGGCCGCGGTTCGCGTACGCCGGCGGCGCGGTGGTCAGGACCGGCGCCAAGTCAAGATCGCGAATCGGGTGGGAGGAGCCGATGACCAGCGGCTGCTGGGCGCGCGCCGTGGCCGACCACACCGCAGCCGCGACCGAGTGCCCATCGAGGCCATCCGCGGCACGGTCGAGCCCAGCGGTTGAACCCAGATCACCGCGAGGGTCGGCACCCGCGCGATCACCCCCAGCGGTTGCCCCCAGATCATCGAGGGCGCCGGCGCTCGCGTTGTCGATCCTGGCTGGTGAACCCAGTGCGTCGTCCTCCGCTGCAGCCTGAGATCCAGCGGGGAGCGGGAG
>JAUNUL010000387.1 GCA_030538175.1 Propionibacteriaceae bacterium
ACCGGGCCAACCTCAAGCCCCGACCCAAGGCGGCGCTGGCGAGGGAAATGTCCTCGGTTGCGACCCGGCTGGATGATCCGATCGAGGCGATCGATGCCGTCCGTGCGGTGCGGCGCAAGGAGCTGTTCCGCATCGGCGTCGGGGATGTGCTCGGGGTGCTGGATCTCGATGCTGTGGGCCAGGGCCTGAGTGATCTCGCGGCTGCGACCATCGACGTCGCCCTGGAGATTGCCGGGCGTCGGACGGCTTCGGTGCCGCTCGGCATCATCGCGATGGGCCGTTGGGGTGGCGAAGAACTCAACTATTCGTCCGATGCCGATGCCCAATTCGTCGTGGCCGACGATGCCCGCGAAACCCTGGATGCCGCGCAGAACCTCATCAAGGAGGTGAGGGCGCTGCTGGCCCGCCCCGGACCCGACCCGAAGTTGGAGATCGATGCGGACCTGCGTCCCGAGGGCAAGGGTGGCCCGATCGTCCGGTCCCTGTCGTCGTACGCCGGCTATTACGACCGCTGGTCTGCGACCTGGGAGGCCCAAGCACTGGTGCGGGCCAACCACGGCGCTGGTGACGAAGGGCTGACCGGGCAATTGCTTGCGCTCATGGATGGCCAGCGGTGGCCCGCTGACGGCCTGTCCGGCACCCAGCTCCGGGAGATCCGGCGGCTGAAGGCCCGGATGGAGAGCGAACGGCTGCCGCGGGGGGCGGACCCGAAACGGCACCTCAAGCTCGGGCCGGGTGGCCTGTCCGATGTGGAATGGACCATCCAGACGCTCCAGATGGAGCACGCCCACCGTTATCCCGGGCTGCGCACCACTCGGACGCTGCCGGCGCTGACCGAGGCCCGGCACCAGGGGCTCGTCAGCGATGACGACGCGGAGGCGCTGAGCGAGGCCTGGGTGATGGCATCACGCCTGCGCAACCGGATCACGCTGGTCCGGGCGAAGCCGTCCGACTCGCTGCCGCCGGATGCGCGTGAGATTGCGGCGGTGGCGGTGTTGATGGGGTACGGCACGGGAGAGGCCTCCCACCTGATCGCCGATTGGCAACGCGTGGCCCGCCGGGCCCGCAAGGTCGTGGATCGTTTGTTCTGGGGAGATGAGTGATGGCATCAGTGGAGACCGCCGGGGTCGTGCTGCCCAGCGATGAGCACGGGCGGCGCAGCAGCACCACGCTCGGGCGGGAGGTGGTCGCGGAGGCCTTGTCGCCCGTTGATCCGATCGGAGCGGAAGCCGCGCTGCGGGTGAACGAGTGGCGCACCGGTTATCCACCGCACTTCCGGCGCTTGGTTGAGGCGGGGTTTGCCGACGCGTCGACCGCGGTGACGATCGCCGAGACCGGGCTCGCCGCGCTGCACGACCGGTTCCGGGTGCTCACCGCGACCGGTGCCGAGCTGCCGCTGGCCGCGACGTTCGAGCAGCCCGTCGCGCAAACCCTGACCACCCGGTCCATCCAGGGCATCGCTTCGCCGGACACCTTCACCCTGCCCGTGAACGGGCGCCGGCTCGAAGACGAGACCCTGCTCCTCCAACTCGATCTGTGGGAGCAGCGGGGTGCGTTGGAACCCTCGGCGGCCGCAGCGGTGCGTGAGGTGGCGCATCAGCCGGATTGGTTGCCGTTGCGGGGCACCAAGGTCGTGGTGCTCGGTGCCGGTGCCGAGATGGGTCCGCTGCAGGCATTGTTGTCGTGGGGTGCGGAGGTGATCGCGATCGATCTGCCGCGGCCGGAGTTGTGGCGGCGGTTGGAGAAGATCGCGCAGGCGGGGGCCGGCGTACTGCACGTGCCCGAGATGGACGGCACACCCGGTGTCGACCTGCTCCACGACCTGCCCGCGATCGCCCAGTGGCTCGCGAACTTTGAGGGGCCGCTGGTGCTGGGCAACTATGCGTACGCCGACGGGGCGGCCAACCTCCGGGTGTCGATGGCGACCGACCTGCTCGCGACGCGGCTGATCAGCGAACGTGACGACGTGTCGCTGGCTTATCTCGCCACCCCGACCGATGTCTTCGGAGTGCCGGCCGATGTCATCGAGTTCTCCGCCACGGCCTATGACCGGGGCCGGATCAAGGGGGCCCGGTCACTGCTCAAGGCAGTCAGCGGTGGGCGACTGCTGCAACGCAACCACCGGCCGGGTCCCGAGCCTGGGATCGCGGATGCGGTGATCCCGCAGCAAGGGCCCAACTATCTGCTCGCCAAACGCATCCAGCGGTGGCGCGCGACCGTCGCCCGGCGGGCCGGCGTACCCGTCTCGCTGCTCGTCGCCCCGCCCACCCGGACGCGGTCGGTCACCAAGAACCGGGCCCTCGCGGCGGCGTACGCTGGCGCGCACCACTTCGGGGTGGACGTCTTCAACCCGTCCACGAGCAACGTGCTCATGGCAGGGCTGCTGGTGCATGACCTGAACACCGGGGGAGCGCCGATCAGCGAGCCGTGGCGCGAGGAGGCGCTGAAGGCGGTGCCTGGTGGGCTGTGGCGGGGACCGTACGCGCCGCGTAGCGCGCTCGGCTTGGCCTTGCTGCTGGGCTATGGGGTCAGCCGCGGATAGTCACCGAACGAGACGAAATGGGGAGCACATGAAGGTTCAGGCCATTGAACGGCTCTGTATCGCCGCCGGTCGTTGCATGGCCGTCGCGGATGACATCTTCGAACTGGACGAGGATGGCTTCGTTGTCGACGCCACCATCGACGTGCCTGAGGGCCGCGAGGAAGCCGTCCGGC
>JAUNUL010000388.1 GCA_030538175.1 Propionibacteriaceae bacterium
TGGTGAGCCCCGCCGGTGTCCACTATTGGACTGCGGAAGCCCGCTGGCGCGACACCGCGGCCGCCTGACGCACAGCTGGTCCCGCCCTGGAAAGGACTCACCCCGATGACGGCCACCACCCCGATGCGGGAGGCCGACCCGCAGGTCTATGTGGTCGACGACGACCCGGAACTGCTCGAGTCGGTCTCCTGGTTGCTGGACAGCATCGGCATCCAGGCCGTTGCCTGTGGCTCCGCCGATGAGTTCTTGGAGCGTTATCGGGGCCAGCACCCGGCCTGCCTGATCCTCGATGTGCGGATGCCGCGGATGAGCGGCACCCGACTGCAGGAGATCCTCGTCGAGGAGTTGCCGCACGTGGCGGTCATCTTCGTGTCCGCCCATGGCGACATCAAGATGTCGGTGCGGGTCATGCAGCGGGGGGCCATCGACTTCCTCGAGAAGCCCTATGAGCCCCAACACCTGCTTGATGTCGTGCAGGCGGGCATCGGCACGGCCCGGGAGAGCTGGCTGGCGCACCGGGCTCGGGCGGGGCTGCAGGAGAAACTGGACACACTCACACCGCGGGAGCGGGAGATCCTATGTCTCGTCGTCGAGGGCCTGCCCAGCCAGAACATCGCGCGCCGGCTGGGGATGAGCGTGAAAACCGTGGACGTGCATCGGGCCCGGATCAAATCCAAGACCGATGCCGATTCCATCAACACCCTGGTCCGCGACGTCCTGCGTTTCGGGGCAACGATCGCGGAGTGACCGCCGCGGACCGAGGAATCAGGGCCAGTCCCCTGACGGTCAGTACCAGTCGAGAACCAGCTTCGGCGTCTTCGACCGGGACACACAGACCGCGATGGTCTCGTTGGCGGCCTTCTCGGCCTTGGTGAGCACGCTGTCGCGATGCTCCGGGGTGCCCTCGAGCACGGTCAGAATGCACGTCCCGCAGATGCCTTCCTGGCACGAAACGTCGACCTCGATGTCGTGTTCGTGCAGGACCTCGACGATGCTCTTGTCGGTCGGGATGGCATAGGTCTCGCCCTCGAACTCCACCTCGAACGCCGAGTTCTCCGACACATCGGGTTGGGCGGCGGCCTGGAAGGATTCCTGGTGGATCTTCTCCTCGGGCAGGTACTCACGGGCGACCTGGTCGACGAGCTCCATGAACGGGCCGGGGCCGCAGTGATAGACGTGGCTGCCCGCAGGCATGGCGGCCATCGCGGCGCGCAACCTGGGCTCATGCTCCTCTGCGGCGATGCCGAGGTGGGCGTGGAGCTTCTCCGGGCAGCGCTCCTGGAGCAGGGGCAGGAACGCGGCGTCCTCGGAACTGCGTGCGTAGTAGTGCAGCTCGAAGCTGTAGCCGTGTACGTCGAGCCATCGGGCCATCGACAGCATGGGGGTGATGCCAATGCCGGCGGCCATCAGCACATGGTGATCCGCGCTGAGATCGACTCCCATCACGTTCCTGGGTTCGCTGATCTGCAGGACGTCGCCGACCTTGAGTTCGTGCAGTGCCGCCGACCCGCCGCGCCCCTTCTCCTCGCGCTTGACGGCGACGATGTAGGAGTTCGGGTCATCGGGGGTGCTGCACAGCGAATACTGCCGGGTCACCGCAGTCGGGCCCACCACGTCAACGTGTGCGCCGGCCTGATAGGCCCCCAACGGCTTGCCGTCGGCCCGTTCGAAACGGAACGACTTGATGGTGGGGGTCTCGTCGACGATTTCGACGACCTTGACGTCGATCATCTTCATAGCCTTGTTTCCTCGGGTCGGGTCGGGATTCTGGTGGGGCGCAGCGTACGCCGCAGGGGCTCGGGATGGCTGGGGTGGTGCCTGTCAGCGGACGTAGAGGCCGCCGTTGACATCCCAGCAGGCGCCGGTCACGAAGGCGGCGCGTTCGGAGGCGAGCAGGGCGACGACATCCCCGATGAAGGCCGGGTCACCGAAATGGCCCACCGGGATCGTTGCCTGCACGGCGTCGAGCTTCTCCGCGGGCACCGTGCGGTGGATGATCGGCAGGTCGTGCGGGCCGGGGGAGATGGCGTTCACGGTGACGCCACGGCTGGCGAGCTCACGGGCGAATACCTTGGTCAACGTCAGGATCGCGCCCTTGGAGGCGGCATAGTGTCCGCCGGTCGCCGTGCCACCGTTCTGGCCGGCCAGGGAGGCCATGTTGATGATCCGGCCATAGCCGGCGTCCGCCATCGCGGCGCCGAACACCTGGCAGCCCAGGAAGATCGCGCTGGTGTTGATGTCGAGGACACGGGAAAAGTCCGCCGCGTCGAGGGTCATCAGGTCGGCGGCCTGGGTGACCGCGGCGTTGTTGACCATGATCGTGGGGGTGCCCCAGCGTTCGGTCACCGTCGCGAGGGCCGCGTCGAAGTCGTCGCGTTGGGCGACATCGAGGCGTACGCCAGCAGCGCGCTCACCGCTGGGGTCGAGGTCGCGGGCCAACGCCTCAGCGGCGGTGGGGTCGAGATCGGTGCACAGGACGCGGTGTCCATCGGCGAACAGACGACGGACGATGTGCTCGCCCATGCCGCCTGCGGCACCGGTGACGACGGCAATGCCCGGGGTGTGGCTCATCGGGAAGCTCCTAGAAATGGGGAGGGAAGCGGGTGACCCGAACGGGGCTCGGTGTTGCGGCACAGCCCCGGAACACCGAGCCCGCGATCAGGGGTGTCACAACAGATAGCCGGAGGCCGTGACGGCGTCCTCGCTGG
>JAUNUL010000006.1 GCA_030538175.1 Propionibacteriaceae bacterium
TGACCAACCACTTCATGCCCGAGAACCTTGTCGATCACGTGCGCATCCCGGCCCGGGTGCAGCGGGCGGTCTCCCGCGCGGCGTGGCGGGACTGTGCCCGCGTGCTCGGCAAGGCCCAGGTCGTGACCGCACCGACGCCGCGGGCGGTCGATCTGCTGGTCAAGTCCGCCGGGTTGCCGGGTGGGATTGCGATCTCGTGTGGGATTGATGCACCGAAGTACGCCAAGGCTGCTGCCCGGGCGCTTCCGCGTGCGGTGCCGAATGTGCTCTTCGTCGGCCGGCTGGATCAGGAGAAGCGAGTCGACGAGCTGATCCAGGCGTTCGCACAGCTGCCCGCAGATCTGCCCGCCCGCTTGGAGATTGTCGGTGACGGCGCCCACCGCGAGGACTGGAAGGCATTGGTCACCAAGGTCGGGATTGCCGACCGGACCGTGTTCCACGGGTTCATCAGCGAAGAGGAGTTGTTGGCGGCCTATGGCCGTTGCGATGTATTCGTGATGCCGGGAGTGGCGGAGCTGCAGTCGCTGGTCACCCTGGAGTCCATGGCGGCGGGCAAGCCGGTGATCGCCGCGAACGCCATGGCGCTGCCGCACCTGGTCCACCCGGGACGCAACGGTTTCCTCTTCGAACCCGGAAACGTGGACGAGCTCACCGAGCACTTGATCACGCTGCTGCGGGATCCGCAGCTCCGGGCCGAGATGGGCGCCCGGAGCAAGGAAATCGCGTCGGGGCACGCGCTGGACACAACGCTGGATCGATTCGAATCGATCTATGCCGATGTCGTAACCGGGCACGTCAGGCCGATCCGGCGAGCCGCCTGACGGTGGTGTCGGAGGGGTTTGTCCACAGGAATGGACATGCCTGAGTTGTCCACAGTGCAGGGTCGGTTGATGGCACGATCAACCGGCCCCCTCGCATATATAGGCCATGACCGAAACCCATCTGCCGCCCACCCTGCGGCTCAGCGAACCGCATGACCTCCTCGGCGCGATCCCTTATCTGCTCGAATACCACCCCACCGACTCGCTGGTGTTCCTCCTGCTGTCGGGGCGCCGGCTCGTCGTGACAGCCCGTCTGGCGCTCACGCCCCAGGAGACACCCACGGGCACCGCGATTGCCCACTTCCTCGATCATGTGGCCGCCGAACACGGGGCTGACGGCATCGTGCTCGTGGCCTATCACGCAGACCATGAGTGGGCCGGTGACCACGTGCTCGAGATCGTGTGTGGCCTCGAGCGCCTGGCAGTGCTCGCCGCGCTCGTCGCCGACGGGTGCCACTGGTGGCCGGGGGTCTGCGGCCATGAGCCGTGGGAGACGTGCGACTGCGACAGAGGCAGGCCCTATGACGTGACCACCTCGGTCGCTGCCGCGCACGCCGTCTGGGCCGGCATCACGGCCATGCCGAGTCGCCAGGCACTGGCCGATTCGGTGGCCGGGCCAGTCGACCAGCGGGAGCGGGCGGCGGCAGCCGCTGCGATGGAGGCGGCCCTCACTGAGATCTGCGATCTCACTCTTGCCGCCCGGCGGGAGAGGATCACGCAGCTGATTGATCGCCATTGCGCGGGCGAGGAGTTGTCGGGATCCGAACATGCCCAGTTGGCTGTGTTGGTCTATGAGGGGGCGATCCGCGATGTGGCGGTCGCACGGATCGAGGAGCCTGATGCGCATCTGCATGTCACGTTGTGGCGGCGGGTGGTGGCGGTGACGGTGGCCCCGTTCGAGTCCGCTCCGCTGTGCCTGTTGGGGTTGGCCGCCTGGGTCGGGGGCAATGGAGCCCTGCAGGTCGTGTGCATGGAGCGCGCTGAACGGATCAACCCGGACTATTCGCTGCTGCAGATCCTGGACGAGATCAACGCCCAAGCCCTGGCGCCGGCGGCATGGGAGACGTTGCGGGCTGCTTGAAGAGAGGACCCAGCCTGAACGAAGGACCGACCCTGAACAGAGGTGCCAGCGCACTGCAGATGAGTCGTTTGGTTAACGTAGCCATGTGGAATTTGTGGTGAGCGGGGAAGCGCTGATCGATCTGGTGCCAGCGGGTCCGGCAGCGGACACCTTCCAGAGCATGTGGAAGGGTCTGTCCGCCGGTGGCCCGATGAACACCGCGATCGGCTTGGCCCGGTTGGCCGAATCCGTCCAGTTCGCGGGTCGGCTGTCCGACGACCTGTTCGGCCGGCAACTGCAGGCGCACTTGCGTGCCAATGGGGTCGGGCTGGACTTCGCGATCAGGACCGATGACCCGACATCGCTCGCTGTGGTCAGCCTGGGGGAGGGTCGCGCCGCGAGCTATGCCTTCCACCTCGACGGAACCGCCAACTTCGGGTGGCAGCCCGACGAGCTGCCTGCGACCACCGAGGCCCAGTGGGTCCACGTCGGTTCTCTGGCCACGGTGATCAGGCCGGGAGCAGCCGTGCTGATGGACTGGGCGGATCGACATCCAGGGGCGCTGTCGCTGGACATCAACGTCCGGCCATCGGTCATCGCCGATCCGCACGACTATTGGACCCGGGTCGAACCCTGGCTCGAGGTGCTCGGGGCGCGCAGCGGTGTGGTCAAGGCCTCGGATGAGGATGTGGCGTTCCTGGCGGAGGCGTCGGGGGTCGAGGGCACCCCCACGCGGGTGATGGCCCAGTGGTGGGAGCGTTTCGGGTTCTCGGTCGGGGTGGTGACCCTGGGGCCAGAGGGCGGTTATGCGATCGATGACAGTGGTGCCGATGCCTTCGTGCCCGGTCGCGTCGTCGAGGTCGTGGACACCGTCGGGGCGGGTGACACGTTCATGGCCGGGTTCCTGTCGGAGTACGCCGCCACCGGCCGGTTGGGTGCCGCACTCACCCAGGGGGTGACCGCTGGGGCGTACGTATGTGCCCGGCAGGGGCCCCAGCCGCCCACCCGTGCCGAGTTGGAGACCTTCGCCCGCGCGTGATCGTCGGCGATTGGGGTGGTCACAGTGGGTTACGATGGGGACATGTGCCCGCACCAGCTGCTTCGATAGCCGCGTCCTCCTCGCCCCTTCGGCGGGTGTGAACGCGGCCGACCCCGACCGTCCCCTAGGGGCTCGGGGTTTTTTTGTGTCCAAAGCAGCGAAACCAGGAGAGAACGAGTGAGCGAGCAGGTCCGCGACCACCAGCCCTATGACCCAGTCCATTCGCAGGAGCGGTGGCAGAAATTCTGGGAGGAAGACCAGACTTTCAAACCGCTCGACGACGGGTCGAAGGAACGGCGCTATGTGCTCGACATGTTCCCCTATCCGTCCGGTGACCTGCACATGGGTCACGCCGAGGCGTTCGTCATGGGCGACATCGTCGCGCGCTATTGGCGGCTCAAGGGCTTCGACGTCCTGCACCCGATCGGGTGGGACTCGTTCGGTCTGCCCGCGGAGAACGCCGCGATCAAACGCAATGCCCACCCGGCCGAATGGACCTACGCCAACATCGAAACCCAGGCGACGTCATTCCGGCGCTATGGGCTGAGCTTCGACTGGTCGACGCGCCTGCACACCTCGGACACCGACTATTACCGCTGGACGCAGTGGCTGTTCACTCGTTTCCATGAGCGCGGGTTGGCGTACCGAAAGAACTCGTTCGTCAACTGGTGCCCCAGCTGCCAGACCGTGTTGGCCAACGAACAGGTCGTGCAGGGGCTGTGCGAACGCTGCAGCTCAACGGTCACCAAGCGGCAGCTGAACCAGTGGTATTTCCGGATCACCGACTATGCCGACCGGTTGCTCGACGACATGTCGCAGCTGGAGGGCCAGTGGCCCGACCGTGTGCTGGCCATGCAGCGCAACTGGATCGGACGCTCCGAGGGGGCGTACGTCGATTTCGTGATCGAGGGCCGCGACGAGCCGGTGACCGTCTTCACCACCCGCCCCGACACCCTGTTCGGCGCGACGTTCTTCGTCGTCGCGCCCGAGGCGGCGCTGGCGGACGAGATCGTTGCTGACGAGCAGCGTGCGGTCTTCGAGGCGTACTTGGAGAAGACCAAGCAGGCCACTGAAATCGAGCGGCAGTCGACCGAGCGGCCCAAGACGGGCGTGTTCCTCGGTGTGCACGCGATCAACCCGGTTAACGGGGAACGCATCCCAGTGTGGGCGGCGGACTATGTGCTCGCCGACTATGGCACCGGCGCCGTCATGGCGGTGCCCGCCCACGACCAGCGCGACCTCGATTTCGCGAAGACCTTCGACCTGCCCGTGCGCATGGTCGTCGACACTGGCGAAGCCGATCCGGCGGAGACCTTCGTCGCGACGGCGGGCGATGGCGTCTATGTGAACTCCGGCGACCTCGACGGGCTGTCCGACAAGGTGTCCGGCGTCAGCCGCATCATCGAGTCGCTGGAGGCCAGGGGTGAAGGCCGGGGCGCGATCACGTACCGACTGCGGGACTGGTTGTTGAGCCGGCAGCGATTCTGGGGTTGCCCGATCCCCATCATCCATTGCCCGTCCTGCGGCGAGGTCCCCGTGCCTGATGACCAGCTCCCGGTCGAACTGCCGGACCTGCGGGGTGCGGCACTGCAGCCCAAGGGCACGTCCCCGCTCGCAGGGCCCGAGGCTTCCGCCTGGCGTGAAGTCGCGTGCCCGACCTGCGGCGGCAAGGCTGAACGGGACACCGACACGATGGACACGTTCGTCGACTCGTCGTGGTATTTCTTCCGCTATTGCTCGCCCGGTTTCGACGGTGGCCCCTTCGATCCCGAGGATGTGCGGCGGTGGATGCCGGTGGAGCAATACGTCGGTGGGGTCGAGCACGCGATCCTGCATCTGTTGTATATGCGCTTCTTCACCAAGGTCCTGCACGACATGGGCCTGGTCGACTTCGTCGAGCCCATGCAGCGGCTGATGAACCAGGGTCAGGTGATCAACCAGGGCAAGGCCATGTCCAAGTCCCTTGGCAACGGTGTCGATCTGGGTGCCCAGATCGACCTGTATGGGGTCGATGCGATCCGCACCACGGTCGTCTTCGCCGGCCCGCCGGAGGACGACATCGACTGGGCGGATGTCTCGCCGAAGGCAACGGGGAAGTTCCTGCAGCGCGCCATGCGGGTGGCCCAAGACGTCACCAGCGCACCCGGCGCCGACCCGGCGGGAGGGGACCTGACGCTGCGACGCGCTACGCACGCTGCAGTGGCCGATCTCACCCAGCTGCTGGACCAGCAGCGGTTCAATGTTGCCGTCGCTCGGTTGATGGAGCTCACCAACGCGGCCCGCAAGACCATCGACTCCGGCGCTGGCCCTGCCGATCCCGCGGTCCGTGAAGCTGCCGAGGCCTTGACGATCGGGCTGAGCCTGTTCGCGCCGTACATTGCCGAGGACATGTGGGAACTGCTCGGTCACCAGCCATCGGTCGCGAACGCGACCTGGCCAACGGCCGATCCGGCCCTGCTGGTCAAGGAATCGGTGACCTGCGTCGTGCAGATCAAGGGCAAGGTCCGCGCCAAGCTCACGGTCTCGCCCGACATCACCGAGGATGAGCTCAAGGAGCTGGCACTCGCCGATGCGAACGTCCAGCGCTCGCTCGACGGTCAGGAGATCCGTCAGCTCATCATCCGCGCACCGAAGCTGGTGAGCATCGTTCCGATGTGACCGAGCGGATCCCAGGGTCGGGTGCAACCGCTGAGTAGTGGCTCCGGGGGGTTGCAGGCCTCCTGCGGCCGCCCGGACAGCTCAGGCTCTCCGGGCGACCTCCACCCAGAGGCCCGCATGGTCGGTGTTCTCGATCTGGAACTGCTGATGGTTGACCGCAGTCATCGACGGGGAGACCAGAACATGGTCAATCCCGATGAGGGGGCCGAAGCGTGACCCCGTGCCTGCGGTCGGCCAGGTTCGGGGGAGCCCCGCACCGGTGAGGTCAGCCGTCGACCGCAGGCCGTCCGTGGTCAGCAGCGGGCGCATCGTGGCATGACGGTCGATGGCGTTGAAGTCACCGGCCACAACGAGGTTTTCCCCGAGGTGCGGTCGGATATGCGCACGCAGGTTGGCGGCGTCGGTGAGCCAGGGATCCCGCCCACCCATCGGATTCACCGGGTGGACACCCATGACCAGAATCGGTCCGCTGCTGTGATGCACCCGGGCCAGGGGCGAGCCGAACGCGGTGTCCCCGGACCCTAGGTCGTCCATGGGGAGCCTGGAATAGAGCGATGTGCCGCCGACGCCTTGGCCTGCGTGGATCTGATGGGGGTACGCCGCGCTGAAGCCGCGCTGACGCAGTCCTTCCCGGGCGCCATCGTCGATCTCGATGAGCACCACCACGTCCGCTGTGCCGACGTGGGCGATCAGTTGATCCAGGTCACCACCGCCGACCTCGATGTTCATGACCGCGACGCTCATCGGTGTTGCGTGGTCTGCCGGATTGGGAAGATAGAGAGGGGCGATCCAGGTCAACTGCCACGCCAGTCCCAGAGCCAGGGGGATGCTCAGGAGGGCGACCAGCCCGCGGCGTACGACAAGGGCAGCGAGCACGACGAGGACGAGCGCGGTCGTCCACCCTGCCAGGCCGAAATGCACGAACGAGGCTGCCTGGACGAAGCGGGTTGAGCGCAACTGCAGGGCGGGCAACCAGCCCAGCAGCAGCGCGCCGCTGGCAGGGATGGCCGCGGCGAGTGCGCCCAGGAGAAGAAGCGTCGACAGGAACAGCCGTCCGCAGGAGAGTGGTCTTTTCGGCACGCCCTGAGCCAACCGCATGTCAGGCGCTGTCCGGATGCAACCCCGGTCCGGTGAACATGGTCAGCAGTCAGGCCAGGGGCCTACTATTTTTGTGAGGAGTAACGTGCTTATTGAAGCACGATTTATTGAGGACTAAGCTGTGACAATGTTGGGACCGCGACCAGTTGCAGAGCCGGCACTCCGGTTATCCGCTGCGCGAGCGGCGGTGTTGGCCTATCTCGTCGAGGTCGGTGACGCGGTGACCGTGCAAGCGGTCGCGCAGAGCAGTGGACAGCACCCGAACACGGTGCGGGAACACCTGGAAGCCTTGGTCGACCTCGGTCTGGTGACCCGGGACAAAATGCCCCCTGAGGGGCGCGGTCGGCCGGCGATTGCCTATCAAGTGCGGGCGCAGAGTTCGCCCCTGCGCAGCACGCGGGAATATGCGTCCCTCGTGGACGCCTTGGTGGAGCAATTGAAGGCGATGTCGACCAATCTGCAGGCGGATGCGACTGCGGTCGGGGAGCGCTGGGCCGACGACGTCAAAGAGGGTGAGGCGCTCGTGGACGTGCTGACTCACATGGGATTCGAGCCAGTCCAGGAGTCGCCGCGGTCCTTGATGTTGGAGACGTGTCCCGTGCTGGCGGCCGCCCATAACAATCCCGATGCCGTGTGCGCCATGCATCAGGGGTTCTTGCGTGCGGTCAGCGGTGAGGACGTCACACTTGAGCCGTTCGTGGAGGGCGGCTGCCGGCTGCACCTTCCTGAGCCGGTCGGTGAGAACAAGTTTGGGGACAACGGCAGGGGCTGACTCCGGCCAGGTTGTCCACAGCCGCATCCCAGGCGGCCCTGCTGTCCACAGACGCAGCGATCAGGTGAACCGGATGCGAGCCGATCACGCATACCTGGAACATGACCCGACGACGACATGACGACGTTCTGACTGACTATGTGCGCGAGCGCTTGGACAGGTTGGTTGAGGAAGCTGGGCCAGCCCCCGACTCCCCGGAGTCGCTCAGGACCGTCCTCAGACCCCGGCCCCTGCTCGGTGGGGTTCCCAAGGACTGGACACCCCTGCCGGGCGAGAAGCCCGGTCCCCCCACGTCCGTTGATGAGGACCAAGGTCGTGTGGGAGAGGGCGGTCCGGGTCTTGGCGCGTCGCCCACCCGGTGGGTGCACCGATTCACCCGTCAGCACCTGTTGGTGTGTGGGGTCGTGCTTGCCGTCGGTGTGCTGATTGCCGCGTTTGCGTTGACGCGGGCCCGTTCGGTTCCCATCGAGTCGCCCGTCCCGGTGTCCGCGCCAGCGATCGCCGAGTCGGCGGAACCGTCGCATGGCCCAGCGTCGCCCACCCCGACCACCGAACCACTGCGGATACACGTCGTCGGGCAGGTCAGGCAGCCGGGCGTGCATGCCCTGGCTGTGGGAGCCCGGGTCGCCGATGCGATCGAGGCAGCGGGAGGGCTCACCGATGCCGCCAAGCCGGGTGAGCTGAACCTTGCGCAACCCCTGGCCGATGGCCAGCAGGTGATCATCGGCGGACCGGGTCGAGCCAGCGAGGTCCGCGGTGGTGACGCGGGGGAGGCGTCCCAGGGTGGTTCTGGTGGCGTGACCGGCAGCGCTGGCGTGGGGAAGGTCAACCTCAACTCCGCGAGCGCCAGCCAACTCGACACTTTGCCCGGTGTCGGTCCCGTGACCGCGGAGAAGATCGTCGCCTGGCGTACACAGCACGGCAAGTTCACCAACGTCGCGGAGTTGCAGGAGGTGCCCGGGATCGGACCGAAGACGTACGCGGAGATCGCACCCCATGTGACCGTCTGATGAGCGCTGCGGATCCGCGGTCGAGGACGGCGGAATCCATCGTCCGCAGACAGTGGCCCGAAGTCGGGCGGGATCTGCGTCTGGTTCCCCTGGCGGTGGCGGCGTGGGCCGCTGCGTGGATCGGGATGGGTGCGCCCCGGTCTGCACAGGTGGCTCTGCTGGGGGTGAGCGTGCTCGTCCTTGTGCTCGCGGTGGTTCGGCGGAGCGCTCTCGCTGGCGGGGTGGTCCTGGTCCTGCTCATCGTCGGAGGCTTGTCCGCTGCCCGATTCCATCAGCACGCCGCGTCCCCGCTCGCTGAACTGACCGCGGCGGGTGCGGTCGTCGAGGTCGATTTCGTTGTGAAAGGGGATCCTCGCGTTCGGACGCAAGCACGCTTTGGGGGACGCAGTGTCACCGCCGTCGTCGATGTGATCAGCACGACGGGTCGGGGGGTTTCCTACGCCGGGCGACAACAGGTCCATCTCACCGCGTCCGGCGAGAAGGGTGAAGCGTTGGCGAGGCTGATCGTCGGCACAACGGCCCGAGCATCCGCGCGGCTGTCCACGACGGATGGGGGTCCGTCGGTCGCCTTCGCGTCGCTGCGATCGCCACCGGTCGTCGTGCGTCCGCCCGGTCAGGCGGCTGTGGCCGTGGAGACCGTCCGGGCGGGCCTGCGTGCAGCGGTTGACGGTCTGCCCGCGGATCAACGCTCGCTGGTCCCCGCCTTGGTCGTTGGTGACGTGTCCCTGCAGTCCGAGGACCTCACCGATGATTTCCGAACCACGGGGCTCACCCACCTCACGGCCGTCTCCGGGGCGAACCTCACGTTGCTCTTGGCCTTCTTGCTGACCGTCGCCCGATGGTTGGGGGTCCGGTCTCGCTGGCTGCACGTGGTGGGCGTGGGTGGGGTGGTCGTGTTCATTGCCCTGTGCCGGACTGAGCCGAGTGTCCTGCGGGCGTCGGCGATGGGGGTGGTTGCCCTGGCCGCGTTGGGCGGGCATGCGCAACCAGGGAAAGGCGCGCGGCATCTGTGCGTGGCCGTCATCGGGCTGGTCCTGATCGATCCGTGGCTCGGTCGGTCGATCGGGTTTGCGTTGTCGGTGTTGGCGTCCGCCGGGATCATCGGGTGGTCGGCGTTGTGGCGGGACAGGATGTCCTGGTTGCCGAGACCGCTGGCTGAGGCGGTGACCGTGCCGTTGGCGGCGCAGTTGGCGACCCAGCCGGTGGTGACCGCAATCTCAGGGCAGGTGTCGGTCGTCGGGTTGGTGGCCAATGCGCTGTCGGGACCGTTCGTGGGGCCGGCGACCGTCCTGGGATTTGCGACGGCCGGGCTGTCGGTGATCTGGCTCCCGGCGGCGGAGTTCACTGGTTGGCTTGCCGGGTGGTCTGCGCAGGGGATCGTCTGGGTTGCTCGAGCCGGCGCGGCCTTTCCGGGTGCTGCGTGGGTGTGGCCGACGTCGGTGGCTGGTCTCGTGGTCGTGGGGCTGGGGTGCTTGGTCGGGTTCGTACTCGGTGGCTGGGTGCTCGCTTCGCGGTGGGTGACGCTGGGTTGTGCGCTGGTGATGGTGGTCGGGGTGGCGCAGCCACAGGTCGTGCCCGGCTGGCCACCGAAGCAGTGGTCGGTGGTGGCCTGCGATGTGGGACAGGGCAGTGCCACGGTTCTGCGCGCGGGCGAGGCTTCGGCGGTGGTGGTGGATACCGGGCCGGACCCCGCCCTGTTGGCCCGGTGCCTGGACCAATTGGGCGTACGCGAGGTGCCGCTGTTGGTCCTTTCGCACTATCACGCCGACCACATTGACGGCCGGTCGGCGGTGTTGGGACGTCGACCGGTGGGGCTCGTGCTCGTCTCGCCGTTGGCCTCGCCTGCTGGCACCGCGATGGCGGTACGCCGGGAGGCTGCCGGGTTGGGCGTACCGCTCGTGGAAGCCCGGCCTGGGCAGCGGCTGCGGATCGGGAACGTGCGGTGGACCACGCTGGGTCCACTGTCGGTGCCTCGCACGGTCGTGGCGGCGGAGGCGGTGGAGTCTGCGACCGAGAACGATTCCAGCATCGTGGCAATGGCTGAGGTGGGGGGCCTGCGGGTGTTGTTGACCGGGGACGTGGAGCCGACGGGGCAACGGGAGATCGTGAGGTCGGGGGCCGATGTGCGCGCGGACGTGTTGGTGGTTCCGCACCACGGTTCGGGGCGCCAGGACGAGGGGTTCATCAAGGCAGTGGGTCCGGGGATCGCGTTGGTGAGCGTGGGGGAGGACAACGACTATGGCCACCCGGCAGCGAAGACTCTGCGGCTGTTGCAGGTGTCCGGGCGACAGATCGTTCGCACCGACCAACAGGGGGCGCTCGCGGTCGGTGGCACGCGGGAGAACGCCACCTTGGTTGTCCAACGCGACAGACGGTGAGCAACCGATCGGCTGGCCCTCCAGTGTTGGACCCTGCGCCTTCGACGGCTGAGCAAGTGGCCGACGAGCCACGGCAAGTCGGGGCGACGCAGTTCACCCGACAGCGGGAACGGCCTCCCTCTCAACGCGAGGGCCCGTGCCACCCAGAGAGGTGGCACGGGCCCGTTTGTGCAGTCGCTCGCAGCACGCAGTGCAGTTCAGTCACAGCGCGCCGTGCGAATCAGTCGCAGTGCGCGACTCCCAGCTCACCGTTGTTGTAGGAGTCCAGAGTGGCGGCCAAGGACGTGAACTCAGCCGAGTCAGCCTTGCTGACCTGACCGGGGGTGGCGGCTGCCAACAGGTCCCGGGCGCGGTCCAGACCATCGGTCACGACCTCGGGATGCGAGCCGCCGTCAGCGGCGTTCATCGTGGCTGCCATGTATTGGGTCGCCAGGATGTAGTAGGCGTCGCCCCGCGGTGGGGTGTTGAAGACCTGCAGCCAAGTCCGGCCAGAGGTGAAGAAAATGTCGTTGGGCGCATAGCCAGCAGGCCACTGGGTGGTGTGGTTCTTGTACCACCCAATCGTGAAGGTGCATGACTCGATCACCGGAGGCACCTCCGGCTCGCAGTCCTCGAGCGAGACGACCTTGTCGAGCACATCGATCTGGTTCTGGTTGTTGGTCCAGTGCGAGTCCGTGTCGGCGCCGCGAGATGCGCAGGGTGGCCGCGCCTGAACGCTTAGGCTCAGGCCCGGCGCGCTGCGCCGCACGTCCGCAGACTGAGGAGTCGAACGTTGTCGAGTGTGGCAGTCGATCAGCACGTCCGCCGGCCGGACCTTGGCGGCCCCGCAGGGGTGGCGCTGAGCGACCCAACTGGTGTGAAGCTGAGTGACCCAGACGGCGCAGCGCGGCAACGAACCATCGCCCTCCTGTTGGATATCGCGAACGATCCGCGGTTCTCGCTGCGTGCCTCCGAACTTGGGGATCTCGCCTCGGCCGTCCGCCACGGGGGATCCCCCGAAGCGCCTTGGCGGGGCGTCAACCTGCAGTGGCTGTTCCCGCCGGAGTCCACCATTCGCCTGCGGCCCCGCCGCCGGCGCGGGCTGGCGCGGATCCTGGGGCTCGCCGGCATGGTACTCCTGGTTCTCGCCGCCGTCCGGCTGTGGTGGGCCTTCGCCGCTGCCGCGGAAGCGTTCCGGGCAGCAGCGTCTGCCGCGGCGACGGGCTTCCTCGACTTCTGGATCAGCGGCCACGGAGCGGACCTTCCGACCCGGCATCACCTCCCGGAAGCCGCCGGCGCCGCCTTGGCGCTGCTGGGGTGGAGCCTGCTGGCGTTCCTGGGACGGCGGTTGGTTACCCGATCGGCGGATCGACTGGATCGTGAGGAGCTCGACCGCGCCGGCGCGCGGCTGGCGTACGCCATGAGCCGGGCCGCCAGCGCCATCAACGCGAGCGTCCCGCAGGACCCGGTCGCGGGCGCAGAGGTTCTCTCCCGGGCCACGGCCGAGTTGCTCCAAGCGCAACGCGCGACCGTCAAGACCCTTCACCACCTCGACGCGGCTACCCAGCGGCTGGAAGGCGCGGCAGAGGGGCTCGCGAGCGGCACCGCAGCGGTGGGGAAGTCCCTCGGCTTGCACACCGGCGCCCTGCAGCACCAGATCTCCGAACTCACCCAGGTCCGGGCATCCCTGGAGCGGATCGCCGGTTTGGCGGACCAGGAATTCTGAACCAATTGAGCGCAAAGTCAACAACCAACGCCGCTTAACCGCCCATCGTTCCCGACAATTCACCGAAATCAGCGGCTCGCTGTTCAACCCCTGATTCAGTCATAGCCCTGCGAAATTCTGGGCCTAGAGTGACCGGCCGACGCATTCCCTCACGTCAAGGATTCGAACAAAATGGCACAGATTCTTCCCTTTTATCTCGTGTGCGATGAGTCGTACTCGATGCAGGGCCCGCCGATGGACGCCATGAACAAAGCGCTCCCGGACCTGCACAAGGAGATTGGCACCAACCCGGTCGTCTCCGACAAGACCCGCTTCAGCATCATCACCTTCAGCGACACCGCGCAGGTGCTCCAGCCGCTGGTGGACCTGTCCCAGATCACCCAGCTCCCAGAGTTGCAGGAGTCGGGCGCGACGAGCTATGCCGCCGCCTTCCGCCTGCTGCGCAACGAGATCGACTCCGATGTGGACGAGCTCAAGGCCGCCGGGCACCGCGTCTTCCGCCCCTCGGTGTTCTTCTTGTCCGATGGGCAGCCCACCGATACGGAGTCCAAGTGGAAGGAAGCGCTGGCCGACCTGGTCGACCCCACGTGGGCGCGCCATCCCAACATGATCGCCTTCGGCTTCGGTGCCGCCGACCCGGCCGTCATCGGCATGGTCGGCCAGACCCGCGCGTTCATCGCCGACGGCAGTCTGTCACCGGCTCAGGCGCTGGCCGAGTTCGCTACTGTGCTGACCCGCTCGATCGTCAACTCCGGCTCCGGCAAGGGTGACACGCTCAGCCCGGTTATGCCCGTCGAGGTCCAGGGCTTCCAGCAGGTGCCGGCGGGGTACGACCCGCTGCCCGCCGAAGAACTCTGATCAGCCGGAACGGAGATTCGCCTCGCCATGTCGTCACGCATTGCCTCCTTCGGAGAACTCGGCCGGCTCTCGCCGATCCCTCGGCGGACCATTCAGCAGCCCGATGACCCGTGGGCGCACGTGCCCGACACGGCGGTCGAATGGGCGGACCTCCCCGGCCTCACGGTCAGGGGAGTGTCCGTCCGCGGACACAGCCACCGTTGGGAGGGCTCGGTCCGTCAGGACCAGCTGGCCGTCGGTGAGCTCGATGATCTGCTGGTGTGCGCGGTCGCCGACGGGCTGGGGTCCCAGCCGGACTCCCACCTCGGTGCCGCCCTGGCCGCCCGGTTCGTTGCCACCTGGCCGAAACTGGCTGAGCTCTTCGATCCCGAGATCGCTGACCTCGACTGCCAGGAAATCAGCGATGCCCTCGTCACCGCTGCCCAGGCCCGGGGCATCGAGCCGGTCACCGTCAGCACCACCCTCACCTTCGCCGCGATCCGGAGAAATCCTGCCCAGGAGTCCGAGGACACCCCCCGCTGGACGGCCGCGATCGGACAGATCGGGGACTCGCCGGCGTACCTCTTCCGCGACGGCACCTGGGCACCCGTCTCCGGGAACTCAGCCGCCGCGGACGCAGGACTGACCAACGTGGTCGATCCGCTGCCGCAGCACGTCCGGGCCACCGTCTGGCACCTGGATCTCGCACCCGGGGACGTGATCGCGCTGACGACCGATGGTGTCGGGAACCTCCTGGAGGACGTGCCCGAGTTCGCCGAGGCCATCAGTGGGCTGTGGGCCAAGCGGCCGCCCTCGCCATCGGAGCTGCTCTACTACGTCGACGCGGCCGTCAAGACCTACGACGACGATCGCACCGTGCTCATGGTGGGCGTCGGAGACATCTGATGGTCCAGCTCAGCGACCTCAAGATCGGCCACAAGCTGGGCGAGGGCGGGCAGGCCCAGGTCTTCGCGTTGCCGGATCTGCCGGGCCAGGCCCTCAAGCTCTATCGCGCCGATCAGTTGCCGACCCTGCGGGTGGATGTGCTTGGGGAGCTCGCAGCCGAGGCCACCCGGTTGCGGATCGAGGGCGAACCCATCACCCACTGGACCACGTGGCCGACCCAGGTCGTCTCGGCCGGTCCTCAGGTGGTCGGGTTCCTGATGCCGCTCATCCCGGCCGAGTTCTTCCTCACCCAGGGCAACCTCGTGGGCCTGCCCGCCAGCTTCAGCTATCTGGCCGCCACCCCCGCTCCGATGTGGGGTGCGGTCACGCTGCCGGACCAGTCCGAGAGAGTACGCCTGCTGGCGCTGCTCGCCGGCATCCTGCAACAGCTCCACCACCGCCGGATGGTGTACGGCGACCTCTCCTGGAGCAACGTGCAATGGACGGCCGACCCCGAACCACGGGTCATGCTGCTCGACTGTGACGGGATCAAACCACCGGCCGGTACGCCGGTGTCGAAGCAACTCGACAGCCCCGATTGGGAAGACCTGGCGGCGCTCCCAGGCGCTCCCGCCGACCAGGACCGCGACTGCTACAAGCTCGCGCTGATGGTGTGTCGGGTGTTGACCCGGGACCTTACTGCCCGCCCATCGGCCGCAGGCGGTCACACGATCAGCGGTCTCCCGCCAGCCACCACCGAGGCGATCGACCGGCTGCTCACCCAGGCGGCCGGCCCGGCAGGCACGCGACCGTCGGCGACGCAGTGGCGCCAAGCTCTCCAGGGGCGAGCCGTGCAGCAGGTGAGCGTGGCTCCTCGCCCGGCACCCGAGCCGGCGTACGCCTTTCCCCACAAACCAGCCAGCTCAGCCCCGCAACCGGGTGCCCGGCGCTGGAAGGCCGTGGGCACGCTGGCCGCGAGCCAGGCAGCGAGCGATGATCCCGGCGACGGCGTACGCCCGGCCGGCACGGCACCTGCGGCAGTGACGGAGAACTGGTGGCGCCGGCTCCTGCGGAAAGCCCTCGAATGACTGGTCGGCCGCCGGCCCTGTCGAGCCGCGTGACCCTGGCCAGCCAACTCAAGGTCGGGGACATGCTCGGCCGCGGCGGCGGCCAGGGCGCGGTCTATGACCTGCCCCGCCAGGAGGGGTACGTCTATAAGCACTACTACGAGCCGATCTCCGGCGCCCGACAGAGCTTCGCCGAACTGGTCGACGCCGGCGTGCGACTGACCCCCGTGCTGGCCGCCCGGCGGGTGATGGCCCTGTGGCCGGTGCATGTGCTGGGCCCCGGGACTTCGGTGGAGGGCTATGTCATGCCGCGCATGCCGGGCCGATTCCGCGCGGAGATCCACACCCCTTATGGGTCGGACCTGCAGGAGGCGACACTGGACTTCGCGCTGGCACCGCCGCCCGGGCGGGCGTTCTATCCGGTGCGGCAGCTGACCGCTGGGGAGCGGGTCGAGTTGGTGGGCCTCGTTGGGCATTTCCTGCAATCGCTGCACAACCACGGCCTGGTCTATGGGGATTTGTCCCTGAAGAACATGCGGTACGCGACCGATCCGGTGGAGCTGTTGGTCATGGATATGGACGGCGTGCACCACATCTCCACGCCGGTCATTCCGGCCAAGGATCTGGCGAACACGCCCGACTGGAATGACCCCCATCGAACCTCCGAATTGCCGCTCGGATTCGATCTCGATCGCTACAAATATGCGTTGTTGGTTTATCGCCTGATCGTGGCGAACAGCGTGTCCCAAGCATTCCCGGAGGATGCGTCCAGGATCGTGGTACCTCATGAATCGGGGTTGGACCCCGAACAGCGGGCCATGGTCGAATTCCTCCTGCATCGGGCCGCCTCCACCGGCACCGGCGGGCGGCCACCGATCAGTGAGTGGCTGACTGTCCTCGGCCCGACTTACACCGCCTGATGCGACTTGGGCGGCACCTACGCGAGCTTGCTAAACTCTCACGCGGCGGAAGAGTCCCGTCCAGCGGCATCGACTCTGATTCCGTTGAAATCCGGTGCTACTGTGACAGTGCAGTCCTGCTGCGGCAGGCCGACGCAAATGCGACCCGCACGAGCCGCAGCAAGCGGGCGAGATCGCGGGGATCCTTGTGTTAGAGGCAGCAACGTATTGGCGTGCCCGGTTCGGACCGTGGCCCACAGCAAAGCCGGCAAAGCCTGGCTATTCCTTGTTGATGCCGGTGCCGGGTGACCTCCCGGTGTTTTTGGAGATCGCCCTGGAGACATGCCGGGCCCAGGAACATGCACACCGCGTTGAGACCATCGTCGTGCCGGACCGGATGACCAAGGAAACGACGGCGGTTGTGGAGCGCTTCCGTCCCGATTGGCCGGGGGAGTTGAAGATCCAGCCTCTGCCCATGCCGGAGCGGCTTTTCCTGCCCAAGCTGAAGAACCCGTTCCACAACTATGGCGTCCAGCTGATCGCCGGTGTCCAGGCCAGCAGCGGCACCCACGTGATCCTCCACGATGCCGACCTGTTCCACATGGACCGGGATGCGCTCGATACGCGCTATCGCGAGACCGCCGACAACAACCTGATCGTGTCCGGCATCAGCCCCGTGTGGGACACGTGGTTCGCCGACAACGACATCAACATTGCCGCGACCTGGGAACTCTGCGCTCAGCGGGACTGGCTGCGCGCCTTCCCACGGCATTTCCACCTCGGCCACGATGGCGAGTTGCTCGGCGAGCAGCACACGTTCGACATCACGCTGCATGCCCAGGCTCTGTCGGATCCGGCGCGGATCAAGATCTTTGATCACGAGAACATCGTTCACTTCAACTTCGTCATCGGCGCCTATCGGCAATTCCAGACGACGTCGGGGCCGTATCTGGATGACAAGTTCCGGATGTTGCTCATCCGCCTGTTCGTCGACATGTTCGCTGAGGACAAGTCGATTTATACGGTGCCGGAGTTCGACGGTCTCGCCCAGGGCTTGACCGACAAGACCGGTCGGGTCTATTACCCCGAAGCCACCGATGAGGTCCGCGAGCAGTATCGCGACTTCCGCAGCAAGCTCGATCGGATTATCGAGGCGGATTGGATGTCCAATCCCGTCCGGCGCGAGCATGCCGCGGAGTCGTTGGCCCCGTTCGACAACTTCTATGGGTACGCCCACTGAGCGCACGCGAGTGAGCGGAGAGGGTCGCGTCAGCGGCCTTCTCCGTGCTGGGTGATCACCTCGTCGACCCGTCCGTCCTTGATGGCCATCACGAGCCCATCGACGGCATCCTCGAGCTGGTCATACATCGCCTCGAACGCGTCCCGCGGATAACCCCAAGGATCCGGGACATCCAGGATGCCTTGGCTGTGGTCGGTGGCGAACGCACCCATGCGGACCACCTTGGCGCGATCCTCCGGGTTCTTGGCGAGCCGGAGAATGTTCGTCACATTCGAGCCGTCCATCGCCAGAATCAGATCGGCCTCAGCGAAATGCTGCGCCGTGAATTGCTGCGCGACCGTGGTGAATTCATAGCCGCGATGCTCGCCCTCGAGGATCGTCAACTCGAACGCTGGCTTGCCGATGTGATAATCCGCGGTCCCGGCGGAAGTCACCCGAACATCGTCGAGCCCCGCCTCGGCGAGCTTGCGCACCAGAACGGACTCCGCAGCAGGGGAACGGCATATATTGCCTAAACAGACAGTCATGATGTGCATGCGGCGAGTGTGGCAGGTCTGCTCGCGTTCAGCGACTCGGCTCAGCGGGGCTGCCCAACACCCACGTCAGTGGGGGTGAACTGAGTCAGCTGTCTTGGTGCTGCGGAAGAACTGCACCATCTGCTGCACGGTCGTGGAGTCCATGGACTTGGCGTCGTCGTCCCGTGCCGACCCTTGCACCTCCGCGTGCAGGCGTTCCATGCGGGCATCCAGCTGGGCAGCGGTGGCGGCAGCATCCCGCAACTCACCGGCCAGATGGGGCGGCACCTCGCCGCGGTATTTGTAGAAGATTTTGTGTTCCAGGCTCGCCCAGAAATCCATCGCGATCGTCCGGATCTGCACCTCGACGTTCACCGGCACCGGGCCTGTGGAGAGGAACACCGGGATCTCGATGATCGCGTGGAGGGACTTGTAGCCACTGGCCTTCGGGTTCTTGATGTAATCCTTGATCTCCAACACGCGGACATCATTCTGGGATGCGAGCGCCCGCAGAATCTCATAAGTGTCCGCGATGAAACTGCAGGTGATCCGGACCCCGGCGATATCGAAGATGTGCTCGCGAATGCACTCGATCGTCGGTTCACAGCCCTTCCGAACAGCCTTGTTCAGAATGCTCTCCATGGTCTTCACCCGCGAACCGACGTGCTCAATCGGGTTGTAGTTGTGTAGGTGCAGGAATTCCTCGCGCAGGATATTCACCTTGGTGAGGATCTCCTCGACCGCGAACCGGTGCTCCATCAGCATTCGTTCCGCGTCATCCCGCAACCTGACGGCCGAAGCCACCAGCTCGGGGTCAAGGAATGCGTGGGCGGGAGGCTGCGACCGCGGTGTCGTGTCAGCCCCGATCAGCACAGGTGGTTGAGACATGCGGTGAGTCTAGGTGCGGCCACCGACATTTTCATGGGCTCGACTCTGCGCCGGCCCTCTCCGGGCCCCAGACTCCCGGAGTCTGGGCGCCACGGGGTTATGCAGCGGATAGGTCCGAGGATGGGCGGGATACCGTTAGCCATGGCTTTGCGGGGGTGGGAACAGCACAAGGCGGCGGTGTTCCGGCTGCGAGATTCTTTTGACCGGCTTCCACCGGGGGCCAAAGTCCGGTTGGCCAAACCCACCTCGAACCTGTTCCGTCCCCGTTCCCGCCTAGCCGAACCGGGTTTGGACACCCAAGGCCTCACCGGGGTCATCGCCCTCGACCTGCCATCGGTCATGCGGGCGGGGGCGAGCGAGGAGTCCGCCCAGGTGGCGACCGCGGACGTGCAGGGCATGTGCACCTACGAAGACCTCGTCGCTGAAACCCTGCCGCACGGGTTCATCCCGCTCGTGGTGCCCCAGCTGCGCACCATCACCCTCGGCGGTGCCGTGACCGGACTGGGCATCGAATCCACGAGCTTCCGCAACGGGTTCCCACACGAATCGGTGACCGAACTCGACATCCTCACCGGCGCCGGTGAGGTCGTCACCGTCCGCCCCGGCGATGAACTGTTCGATGCATTCCCCAATTCCTATGGCTCGTTGGGTTATGCAACCCGCGTGCAGATCGCCCTCGAGCGGGTGCCGGCGTACGCGGAACTCCGTCACATCCGGCTCACCGGACCCCATGAACTGACCGAGCTGATCGGGACGGTCGTCGAGACGCGCATGCACGGAGGAGTCCGCGTTGATGCCGTCGATGGGGTCGCCTTCACGCCCAACGAGATCGTGGCGACCCTCGCCCGCTGGACCGACGAGCCGGGACCGACGAGCGACTACACCGGCCAACGCATCTTCTATCGCTCCCTGCTCGAGCGCGACACCGACCGGCTGACCATGCACGACTATCTCTGGCGCTGGGACACCGATTGGTTCTGGTGCTCGCGCGCTTTCGGGGCCCAACACCCGGTCATCCGCCGGCTGTGGCCCAAACGCTGGCGCCGGTCTGACGTTTATCACCGACTCGTCGGCCTCGACCGCCGGTTCGGGATCCTCGACCGCCTCGATCGCCGCGCCGGCCGACCCGCCCGGGAACGGGTGATCCAGGACGTCGAGGTGCCCCTGGAGCGGCTGACCGAGTTCCTCACCTGGCTCGACGCCACCGTCGGCATGCGGCCGGTCTGGCTGTGCCCGGTGGTGGCCCGGGGGACGGTAACGGGTGAGCGGTGGCCGCTCTATCCGATGACGCCTGGCAAGGTCTGGGTCAACATCGGCTTCTGGGGAACCGTGCAGGTCGGCCCCGATGCTCCGCACGGTCCGATGAACCGGGCCATCGAAGCGAAGGTGCTGGAGTTGGGCGGCCACAAGTCCCTGTATTCCGAGGCGTTCTTCGATCCTGAGACTTTCGATCGGTTGTACGCCGGCGCTCACCTCGCCCGCGTCAAAGCCGAGCACGACCCAGATGACCGGCTGACCTCCCTCTATGACAAGGCGGTGCTACGACGATGACGCACGATACCCACCAGCAGCACGAATCCCACCAGCCCAGGAGTGGCGCCATGCCCCGCACCCTGCCGATTGCCGACGCGCTGGCGTCGCTGATGCGCCAGCGGTTGCCGGTGCGGTTGTCGGCGTACGACGGCAGCAGCGTCGGGCCACAGGATTCAGAACTCGGGATCGAGATCCTGACCCGGCGGGGGCTGGCGTACATCCTGACCGCCCCGGGGGATCTCGGGATGGCGCGGGCCTATATCGCGGGCGACCTCGCGCTGCATGGGGTTCACCCGGGTGATCCGTATGCCCTGCTGACCGGGTTGCAGGGCCGCTTGGAGTTCCGTACGCCGACCGTGCCGGAAATGGTCACCCTCACTCGTTCACTGGATTTGCTCAACCTCCGCCCACCCGCACCGCCGGCGCAGGAACGCCAGCCGCGGTGGCTGCGGACGGTGGAGGGCTTCCGGCATTCGCTCGCCCGGGATGCGGGCGCGATCTCGCATCACTACGACGTGTCGAACCGGTTCTATGAGCTCGTCCTGGGGCCGTCGATGGCGTACACCTGTGCGGTCTTTCCGACCGCTGATGCCACCCTTGAGGAAGCCCAGCACGAGAAGCACGACCTGATCGCCCGCAAGCTTGACCTCCAGCCGGGGCAGCGGCTCCTCGATGTCGGCTGCGGCTGGGGTGGCATGGTGCGGCATGCGGCCCGAAACTATGGCGTGAAGGCCCTCGGGGTCACCTTGTCGCGGCAACAGGCCGAATGGGCCCAAGCCGCCATCGAGCGCGACGGACTCGGGGATCTGGCGGAAATCCGACACGTCGACTATCGCGAGGTCACCGAGACGGGATTTGATGCGGTCAGCTCGATCGGGCTGACCGAGCACATCGGGGTCGCAAACTATCCGGCCTATTTCGCCCACCTCCGCGAGCGCCTGCGCCCGGGCGGACGGCTGCTGAACCACTGCATCACCCGCTCCCACAACCGCCACCACCCGATCGGCGCCTTCCTGGATCGATATGTCTTCCCCGACGGGGAGCTCACCGGTTCCGGCCGCATCATCGCGACCGCCCAGGATGCCGGGCTCGAGGTCATGCACAGCGAGAACCTGCGGCCGCACTATGCGATGACGCTCGCGAGGTGGTGTGCCAACCTCGTGGAGCACTGGGACGAGTGCGTCGCGGAGGTCGGCCCGGAGACCGCGCGGGTCTGGGGTCTCTATCTCGCCGGATCCCGCGTCGGGTTCGAACGCAACGAAACCGAACTGCACCATGTGCTGGCCGTGCGCACCGAATCGGGCAACAGCGGAGGTTTCCCGCTGCGCCCGACCTGGTGATTCAGCGACTAGCCCTGCACCGCTGCCGGGGACTTCCCGATCGCCGCCCGCAACTCCGTCAGTGCGCCCCAGTCGTTGGCGAGCGTGGCGGCGGTGATGATGCCGTCCTCGACCCAGTACGCCCGGAACACCCGCCCCGCCAGATCACCCGCGACGATCACGTCCGCAGCCGATGAGGCGTGGCCGACATATTCCATGCCGAGGTCGTATTGGTCGGTGAAGAAGAACGGCAACTTCTCATAGGAAACGTGCCCACCCACGAGGTTCTGCGCCGCGACCTTGGCGTGCTCGATCGCGGTGTCCCAGTGCTCGACGCGGATCCGCTGGCCGATGATCGGGTGATCGTGGTTGGCGACATCGCCGATGGCATAGATGTCGGGATCCGATGTCCGCAGTTGGGCGTCCACGAGGATCCCGTTGTCCACCTCGAGCCCCGCCTGCTCAGCGAGCTCGGTGGCGGGGACTGCGCCGATGCCGACCACCACGAGGTCTGCTCCCGACAGGTCGTCTGTTGTGACCTGGGCGCCGAAGTGGAAGTCGACGCCGTTTTCGGTGTGCAGGTCGGCGAACACCTGGGCGATCTCGGGCCCGAGCACGCGCAGCAGCGGCAGGTCGGCGGACTCGAACACCGACACCTCCGTGCCCGCCAGCCGCGCAGCGGCGGCGACCTCCAACCCGATCCAGCCCGCGCCCACGAGCACGATCCGCTTGCCTTCACCGAACGCCGCGTGGATGCGGTCGGAGTCCTCGATGGTCCGCAGATAGCTGGTCGGCACCCCCGCCTCATCCGCAAGGCGCAGGTGCCGGGGTGCGGCTCCCGTCGCGATCAGGAGTTTGTCGTACGCCTGCTCGCCGCCCGCTGTGGCGACGACCTTCGCGGCAGGATCGATGGCGGTGACCTCGGTGTTCAACCGCAGGTCGACGTCGTGGGCGGCGTACCACTCCCGGTCGTGTACGAACGCCTTCTCCAGCGGTTCTTTGCCGAGCAGGTAGCCCTTCGACAGTGGGGGCCGTGCATAGGGCACGTGATTCTCCGCGCCGAACAACACGATCGGGCCGGTGTGGCCGTTCTCGCGCAGGGCGGTGACGGCGGTTCCGCCAGCAAGTCCTGCACCGACGATGACGATGGTTTCCATGACGAACCCCCTTTGGTTCGACGCGCCCGGACGATCCGGGTGGCCCTTTCTCGATCGGCTGGCAGCTGGTGGTCAGATGGGCAACGTCAGCAGATACTCCGCCAGCACCGGGTGCGGGGCGAGCGCCGAGCGCCTGGTGCGTTGGGTGGGCAGCCACCCGTGGGTCTCGAAGTACGCCCGTGACTGCCAGTCCTCGGCGATCACCCACAACCACACGCGGGGCACAGCGCCGGTCTTCCAGTGCCGCAGGCCCTCGCCATAGAGCTCGTCCAGCAGGTCGGTCTCGCGCATCCGGTCCGCGACAACGACGTAGCGCAGCTGATCCTCGGTGTACTTGATCCAGCCGCACACCCCCTGTTCGTCCTCGGCCAGCGTGAAGGTGATCCAGGGGTCCCGGAATTCGGCTTCGGTCGCCTTGAGGTGCTGGGCGAGCGGGAACTCGGTGTCGGCGTACGCCTGGGGAGCGCCCGCGAGCGTCGCCGCCCGCTCGATGTCGACCAGAGCGGGCAGGTCGGCGAACTGGACGGGCCGAATCTCGATCATTGCCCCATTTTAATACAACTTATCCAGAGAAAATAGGGGAGGGGCTATCAGAACAACTGACCCCGCGACGGGCTATGCGAATCGCTCGCATATGCTCTGGCTACGAAGCCATAGCGTTTCAGACCCCGCAGCGAGCTGATCAAGGAGCACACGCACATGGGCATTGAAGGACCTCGTCAGGATCCGGGCAACACCAAACCGATGACCACCGCCGCTGGAGCGCCGGTTTCCGACAACCAGGACTCGTTGACCGCCGGGCCGCGGGGCCCCATGCTGCTGCAGGACCTGTGGTTCCTCGAGAAGCTGGCCCACTTCGACCGTGAGGTGATCCCCGAGCGGCGCATGCACGCCAAGGGCTCCGGTGCTTTCGGCACCTTCACGGTGACTCACGACATCACGAAATACACCAAGGCCAAGATCTTCTCTGAGATCGGCAAGAAGACCGAGCTCTTCGCTCGCTTCTCGACCGTCGCCGGCGAGCGCGGTGCCGCT
>JAUNUL010000389.1 GCA_030538175.1 Propionibacteriaceae bacterium
GGTCAACCGGACTCCTGGGCTCACGGTCGTGAGCGCATTCTCACGGTTTTGCCAGGGCCCAAGTGCATGTGGCGGGAAGCGTACAACCCAATTGCCGCCCACCCGGACTCGTGGCCACCGTAGCTCAGCCCGACCCCATTCCCGGCAACACTCAATATTCCAGAGAGCCCCGACATTTCTAGAGGGACCCGATCACGTCGTCCAGCATCTGTTCGGTGAGCCGACCGGTGAACGTGTTCTGCTGACTGACGTGATAGCAGCCGACGAGGGCCACTTCCCTGCCCTCGGGCGTACGCAGGGTCGCCCGCGCCCCATGACCGAATTTCGGCTTCGGCCGGGGCACGGTCCAGCCGGCGTGGCGGACAGCCGCGATCGCAGCATCCCAGCCGATCAGGCCCAGGCACATGATCGACCGGACGACGCCGCTCGACAACCCGAGGTCTGCGTCGAGCCAGGGCGCGCAGGTCTGGCGCTCGACCGTGGTCGGCTTGTTCTGGGGCGGTGCGCAGCGCACGGCGGCGATGATGCGGGCACCGGTCAACGTCAGCCCGTCGCCTGCGTGGCTGGCCTCGGGTTGGGAGGCCAAGCCGGCGCGGTGCAGCGCCGCATAAAGGAAGTCGCCCGAGCGGTCGCCGGTGAAGTTGCGACCCGTCCGGTTCGCGCCATGTGCGGCCGGGGCGAGCCCGACGATCACGATCGACGCGTCCGGCGGCCCGAAAGCCGGGACGGGGCGTCCCCAATAGGGCTGGTCGGCGTACGCCGCGCGCTTGGCCACCGCGACATCCTCCCGCCACTCGACCAGCCGCGGGCAGGCCCGGCAGACCGAAATGCGGGCAGCCAGCTCATCGGCGTCCGCTGCGGAAGTGGCGAGCCTGCGCACCTGGGCTGCTGTCGCCGCCGCCGGCGTGCTGGGCATCGCCGGGTCCTCCGGCCAGCCCGTCCCCGGTGGGACCGGTGATCCGAACGGGACACCCGTGATCGGGTGCGGAAGCAGCTCTGCCATATGCGCAGCCTAGGCAGACCTCCCTCACCGGCGATAGGCGAAGATCTTGTCGCCACGCAGGACCGTCACCCACTCCGCCTCGTCTGTCCACTGCTCGACCAGGCTTCTGGGCAAGGTCCGATCGGTGCCCTCACCGGCGCAGGGCACCACCCGATAGCCCATCTCCAGCGCATCCTTCGCGCCCCGGAAAGCAGCCGTCACCGGGTCCCAGCACAACTGGGTTGTCGGGTCGAACGGCGTCAGGGCACCAGTCCGGGTATCCAGCACCTGCGGTGTCCCATCGACGGTCACCACCTTGTGCCCGGTCGGCATCCCCGCGGCCCGTTGTCCGGCCGCTTCCACATCAGTCTCTGGTGGATCAAGCCGGTGACGCCGGACCGTGTATCCGGTCATCGGGTCCAACAGCACCATCTCGAAGCGCGCGTCGGCCGCACCCGCCTGTCCCCAACCCTCACAGACCCGCACCAGACCCTCGATCTCCACACCCATGGCGCCGAGGCACTCGGACATCCCGCGGCGCTGCCACAGCACCTCGCCCGTGGCCGACACCGCGGTCAGCAGGGAAGCCCCCAGGTCCTGTTTGTCGCCAGTGCGCACCCACATCAGCCACGCGCTGTCGCCCTCGGCGCCGCTATCGGTGTTGCTGTCACTGCCGTCCTCGGCTTCGCTTTCGGTGTTGCGGTCGCTGCCGCCGTCGCCCTTGCGGATCCTGTCCCAGGCAGCAGTCTGGGCGCCGAGGATGGTGCGCCCGAACGTCTCCCGGGAGTCCAGGGTCCACAGAACCCTGCCGTCCCTGACCATCCTCAGTTCCTCATCGGGGTCAGCAGCTCCCGTGTCCACAATCGTGACCTGCAGCCCGCCGCCGAGCTCAGCGTGCGGCTGATCCAACGGTTTTCGGGTGGCCACCCCCGTGTCGGGGTCGATCTCCAATCCGATCCATTGATCCGCGTGATCGATGATGCCGACACAGGCCTTCGATTCCTCCGGCCCGCAGGTGTCCACGTAGCCACGCATATAGACCCGCTCCTCGATCACGGTTCGCCGGCCATCAGAGAGCCGCACGCTCACCAGCGACTGAGGCGGCACGTAGTCACCCCACGGCTCGCCGCCGTCCTCCACGAAGACCACGAACGCGTCGTCCGCCCGGTCGATGACCGTCCAGCGTGGCGCCATGTCCAGCGCCCCATTGGGCGACCAGCCATAACGCCAGAGTTCCCGGCCCGTGCCGATGTCCAGCCCTACGAGGTCGATGCGCCCCGGCTCAGCGCCCGGGGAAACAGCCAGGACCCGATCGCCGTAGATGGAACCGGAGGAGAGATATGTCCCCTCGGTCTGCCACACCGGCGCGACCGGCGTCGATTCATCGGCCGCCCGGTCCCCTGCGGACGGGGGTGAGCAGGCGGTCAACAGCACCGCGAACACCAGCAAGGGTGCGAACAGGCGATGCCGGAGGCGGTCAAGAACAGGACGGACCATGGTGACTCCAAGGTGGCCGGGGGTGGTTGATCCCAGCCTGCCGCGGGCGCGAGCCCACCCGACCCCGGCAACGTTGTTCACCCGCGCCAGACGTTGTCCCTGGTCGGGAAGTGTTGTCCGAGGTGTTGTCCCGGGTCTTTTCAGCGGGCCAGCATGCCATCGGCCAGCAGCTCCCGGATGCGGGGCAGGAGACTGCGGCGTACCTCATCCGGATCGACA
>JAUNUL010000390.1 GCA_030538175.1 Propionibacteriaceae bacterium
TGCTTGGGTCCGCGACAGCGGCCGAGCTGGTCCGGCGTGGCGCGACCGTGCGAGCCCTCGCCCGCCGTCGGCGAGGCGTGCCCGCCGGTGTCGATCTGCAACTCGGCGATGTCGCAACGCTGCCCGAGGCCGAATTGCGTGCCCTGGTGCGTGGTTGCACCGGGGTGGTCTTCGCCGCCGGCCTGGATGAGCGTACGCCGGTCCGCGCGCCGGCGTACGACGCCTTTGCTGCCGCCAACAACGCCCCGCTCGCACGGCTGTTGGATGCGGCCCGCGCCGAGGGTGTGCGGAGCGTCGTCGTGCTCGGGTCCTATTTCACCCACCTCGCGCGCACACGCCCGGATCTCGAGCTGGGCCGGCGCCATCCCTATATCCGGTCGCGGATTGATCAGGCCGAGCTCGCGTTGGCGGCCGCCGATGCCGACATGGCTGTTTCGATCATCGAGGTGCCGTATGTGTTCGGCGTCGGATCGGACGGCGGGCTGCCCGGGGTGTCGATCATGGTCGACGCTGTCCGTCGGATGCCGGGGGTGGTGCTCTGGGTCTCCGGTGGTGTTGCGGCGGTGACCGACGGCCAGATCGCCCAGGCGGTGGCCGGCGCGCTCGAGCGGTCCACGGGTGCGGCGAGCTATCCGGTCGTCGGCGCCAACTTCACCTGGGCCCAGCTGCTCCGGGTGTTCTTGAGGCATCTCGGCCGCCCCCGCAGGTCGATCGTGACCGTGCCGACTTGGGTGTTCACCAGCTTCTTGGTCGCCCGGGACGTGCTGACCCGGTTGCGGGGCTTCGAACCGGGCTTGGATGGCGTACGCCTCGCGGACGTGCTCGCCGCGGATGCGCAGGTCGATCGGGCGCCCAGTGAATTCCTCGGCGTAGAGCCCGCCAACATGGACGCTGCGATCGGGGAGCTGGTACGCGCTGCGGGCGTGTCATGACCTGAGGCGGCCTCCCTCACGATTGACGCGAACCACGTCAGCGATCGTCAGTCTTCGTCCGGCGTGAGCTGTCCCTGGCCCGGCCACAGCGCTGGCCGTGGTGCGTTATCGGTTCATGGACTTGTCGGTGCCATGGGCTAGGGTCGAGCCACCAACCCACACGGGGGCCTCCGGCAGGGGGCTGAGATCGGGCTGACGCCGTCCGGACCGTTGAACCTGTCCGGGTCATGCCGGCGAAGGAAGTGAGGAATCTCATGGACGAGATCCATCCCCAGCACCGCCTCCACCACCTCGATGAGGACGGCTTGCGCGTCCCCGTCACCGCGATCTCCCTGGCCGATTCTCCCGATGGGACGGCCAATTCTGATGTGCGCGTCTATCGCACCGCCGGCCCCGGCAGCGATCCGACCGTCGGGCTCGCCCCGCGGCGGGCGGAGTGGATCGCCGAGCGCGGCGACGTGGAGGAGTACGCCGGCCGCGAGCGCAACCTGGCCGATGACGGCCGGGCGGCGGTCCGGCGCGGCGAGGCGTCCCAGGCTTGGCGCGGGGAGCGGCGTACGCCCCTGCGATCGGTCGACGGGCGGACCGTGACGCAGATGCACTATGCGCGCCGAGGCGAGATCACCCCCGAGATGCAGTTCATCGCGTTGCGGGAAAACGTCGACGTCGAGCTCGTGCGCTCGGAGGTGGCGGCCGGTCGGGCGATCATCCCGGCCAATATCAACCATCCGGAGTCGGAGCCGATGATCATCGGCCGCCGGTTCCTCACCAAGGTCAACGCCAACATCGGCAACTCGGCGATCACCTCCTCGATCGCCGAAGAGGTCGAGAAGCTCACCTGGGCGACCCGGTGGGGTGCCGACACGGTCATGGACCTGTCGACCGGCGACGACATCCACACCACCCGCGAGTGGATCCTGCGCAACTCCCCGGTGCCGATCGGCACGGTCCCGATCTACCAGGCGCTGGAAAAGGTCAACGGCGAGGCCGACAAGCTCACCTGGGAGATCTTCCGCGACACCGTCATCGAGCAGGCCGAGCAGGGCGTGGACTATATGACGATCCATGCCGGTGTGCTCCTGCGCTATGTCCCGCTCACCGCCAACCGGGTCACCGGCATCGTGTCGCGCGGTGGCTCGATCATGGCCGGCTGGTGCCTGGCACACCACCGCGAATCGTTCCTCTATGAGCACTTCGATGAGCTGTGCGAGATCTTCGCCCGCTACGACGTCGCGTTCTCCCTCGGCGACGGCCTGCGGCCCGGTTCGGTCGCCGATGCCAACGACGAGGCCCAGCTCTCGGAGTTGCGGACGCTCGCGGAGCTGACACAGCGGGCGTGGGCGTATGACGTGCAGGTCATGGTCGAGGGCCCCGGCCACGTGCCGCTCGACCTGGTGGAGGAGAACGTGCGGCTGCAGCAGGAGTGGTGCCATGGGGCGCCGTTCTATACGCTCGGCCCGCTCGTCACCGACATCGCGCCGGGATATGACCACATCACCTCTGCCATCGGTGCCGCGGTCATCGCCCAGCACGGCACGGCGATGCTGTGTTACGTCACGCCCAAGGAGCACCTCGGCCTGCCGAACCGTGACGATGTGAAGGTCGGTGTGATCACGTACAAGATCGCCGCGCACGCTGCCGACGTCGCCAAGGCCCATCCGGGGGCGCGGGTGCGGGATGATGCGCTGTCGAAGGCCCGGTTCGAGTTCCGCTGGCACGACCAGTTCGCGCTCTCGCTCGACCCGGT
>JAUNUL010000391.1 GCA_030538175.1 Propionibacteriaceae bacterium
AGGGCGTGCTATCGAAAAAGGAAAACAAGGCTTTGATCAAGGCAGTGAATGCGGCCCTCAATGACTGATCCCCGCACCGAGGAGAAAACTCCCTGGGGCGTCATCGGGCTGATGCTCGGTGCTGCCTTCGTCGTGATCCTCAACGAGACGACCATGGCCGTTGCCTTGCCGTCCCTCATGCACGACCTTGAGGTGTCGGCTCAGACTGCCCAATGGGTCTCCACCGGGTTCATGTTGGCGATGGCGATCGTCATCCCGACGACGGGCTTTCTGCTCAACCGTTTCACGACCCGGCAGATCTTCCTGGCGGCCATGGGCCTGTTCTCGCTCGGCACGTTGATGGCGGCGCTCGCACCCGGGTTCGCGGCCCTTCTGGTCGCCCGCTTGGTGCAGGGCAGCGGGACGGCGATCATGATGCCTCTGCTGATGACCACGATCCTGCAGCTCGTGCCCGTGCAGCGGCGTGGACAGGTCATGGGGTTCGTCTCCATCGTGATGTCCATGGCGCCCGCGATGGGCCCCACGATTTCGGGCCTCATCCTGCAGTTCGGCAGCTGGCGCTGGATCTTCTGGGTCATGCTGCCGATCGCCCTGATCATGCTGGTGGTTGGCGCGGTGCGGATGGTCGATGTCGGTGATCGGCGCGCGCAGCGGCTGGATCCGATTTCCGTTGTCCTGTCGGCGTTGGGCTTCGGTGGTCTGGTCTTCGCTCTCAACAAGGTCGGGGACCCCACGGGTGTGCCCGTTCTGATCGGTGCGTTGATCGCCGGGGCGGTCGGCCTCGTGTTGTTCGCCCTCCGCCAGATCGCTCTGCAGCGGACCGATCAGCCCTTCCTGGACCTGCGGACCTTCACCCACCACAACTTCACTGTGGGTATCGGGCTGTTGATGATCGGGTTCCTGTCGTTGATGGGGGTCGCGCTGGTGTTCCCGATCTATCTGCAGGACGTGCGCGGTCTCGACACGATGGCCACAGGGCTGCTGTTGCTGCCCGGCGGCCTCGCGATGGGCCTCCTCGGGCCGGTCATCGGGCGTCTGTTCGACAGGTTCGGCGCGCGGGTCCTCGTCGTGCCCGCCGCTGCAGTCATGACGGCGATGATCTTCGCCCTGACCCTGGTGACGACCGCACACACGCCGATCGCGTTGCTCGTGGCCATCCACGTCGTGCTGTCACTGGCGCTGTCGTTCATGTTCACCCCGACGTTCACCGCGGCGTTGAACGACCTGGACCCGAAGCTCTATTCGCATGGTTCCGCGCTGGTGGGCACGCTGCAGCAGGTTGGCGGTGCCGCCGGCGCCGCGCTGCTGATCACCGTCATGGCGCAGCGTGCGGCGGGATTGGAACGCGCCGGCATCGACCGTGTCAATGCACTGCTCGAGGGCACCCATGCCACGTTCACGCTGGCCGGCTTCATCGCGCTGGCAGCCGTCGGGCTCGGGCTGTTCCTGCGCCGGTCGACCATGCCCCCCGTCGCCCTTGACGAGGAGCACTCGACCCCGGTGCACTGACGCGCCGCGTCGGGCGTCAGGCCCTGCGTGCGTCAGCTCTGGCCGCGGAACTTGCCCCCGACCCAGCGTCCGAACTCGCCGACGCCCTCGCCGAGGTCCCGCATGAGCTTCGCGATGGCGTCCTGGGAGGACCGGAACGCGGCCAGATAGGACTCTGCCGCCGCCTGTGCTTCCTCGGAGATCTTCGCGTCGCGATCCTCGCTGCGCCGGGGATAGGTGCCAGCGAGGATTTCGGCGTACTGTCCCGAATCGACCCACCGACGCAACTCGCCCGCGCGGACGACATTCATCGGGTGGGTGGCGCCCTCGACCAACATGAACTTCATGACCGAATCGCGCAGATCCTCGGTTTCCTCGTATTCCCGTGCCTGCTCCAGGAACTCCGTCTGATCGAGATCCTGCAGATGCCCACCGGAGGCGATCTTCATCTGCACGCGGATGCCGGCGGCGACATCCTGGGTAGCAAGCAGGCCGGCACGGTCGCTGGAGAGCTCAGCCTTGCGGGCCCACTCGGCCAGGGCAGCGCTGATCGCGCGAATACCCCAATAGCCGATCGGGATGCCGGCGAAGTTGGTGCCGAACCGGATCATGTACGCCAACAGCGTCCGATACAGCGCATGCCCGCTCAAGGCATGGCCCAGCTCGTGTCCGAGCACGAACCGCAACTCATCATCATCCAGCAGGTCGATGAGCGCGGAGTCGACCACGATCTTGGGGGTGTCGACGCCGATGGTCATCGCGTTCAGTCGAGGGGAAGCCTGGACGAACAGCTCCGGCAGACTCGGGGCATCAAGGGCCGTCGCGGCCTCGACATAGAGCCGGTGCAGGCGCGGGAACTGGCGTTCGCTGACCCGGACGCACGAGCCGAGCAGGAGCATCTTCACCATGCGCTCGTTGAGGAACCCGGAGAGCTTGCGCACGAACGTGTCGAATCCGTGCAGCTTCCGCAGCGCCACGAGGGCACCGCGGTCGGCGGGGTGCTCCCAGGCGCGGGACGAGATCTCGTGGAGGGTGATGCGGCTTCGGGTGGGCTTGCTGTTCTCGGTCACAGGGTCATTGTGGCCTGCGGAGGGTCTGCGTCGGGCACGGGCCGATCACGGCGATGGAGGGCAGGGTCGTGGGCGGAGAATGTGCGCACGGGCCCCGGGCCGGTCGCTGCGGTCTCGAA
>JAUNUL010000392.1 GCA_030538175.1 Propionibacteriaceae bacterium
TCGAAACCTTCATCTGGAAGAACGACCCGATCGGGCGGGCGTTCAAGCGCGCCTTCATCCGGGCGGCGAATCGTGGCGTCGCGGTCTATCTGGTCTTCGATGAGTTCGCGAACCTCGTGGTGCCCCGACCCTTCTTCCATTTTCCTCCCAGCATCCACGTCAAGCACCATCCGTTGCTCGTGGGCGGCTGGGGTTTCTGGCGCCCCCGGAACTCGGGCCGGAACCACCGCAAGCTGATGGTGGTCGACGGCTCGGTCGCATTCACCGGTGGCTACAACATCGGCTCGCTCTATGCCACGGACTGGCGCGATACGCACGTGCGGGTCACCGGCGAGGCAGTCGGCGAGTTGGAGAACGCGTTCGTCGACTATTGGAATCTGTGGGGCAACCGCCGTCATCCCGAGCTCGCCGACCCCACCCACCGCACCTGGGACTCCCCCATCCGGGTCCAGCGCAACGTGCCGCGCCAGCTGATCTATCCGATCCGATACATGTATCTCGACGCCATTGATCGCGCCCAGCAGCGGGTCTGGCTCACCCACGCTTATCTCATCCCCGACGACGATCTGCTGGCGGTGCTGATCGGCGCAGCCCAACGGGGTGTGGACGTCCGGATCATCGTCCCGGAACAGTCCAACCACATCGTGGCCGACTGGGTGTCCCGGGGCTACTACCGCGGCCTGCTGGCCGGTGGCGTGCGCCTGTTCCTCTATCAGGGCGCGATGGTGCACGCCAAGACCGCAGTCATCGACGACCGCTGGTCCACCGTCGGCACAGCCAACCTGGACCGGCTGTCGCTCGTCGGCAACTATGAGATCAACCTCGAGGTCACCGACCGGGACATGGCCGAGAAAATGGCCGAGGTCTTCGAACTCGACCTCAGCAACTGCCGTGAGCTGACGCTCGACGAGTGGGTACGCCGACCGGTGATGGTCAAGTTCTCCGAGGCGGTCCTGAAGCCGTTCAGCCCGTTCCTTTAGCTGCTGCAGCAAGGGAATCGACCGCTCAGCGCTACGCAATCGTAATCAGAAAATTGTCGACATGTTGTGGCCTGTGTCACGACGCAGAGCTAGAATTGCTCCTATGGGAACAATCATTGCCTACATCGTCATCGGCCTCCTCGGCGGCGCCATCGCGAAAGCCATCCTGCCGGGTCGCCAGGGTGGCGGCTGGATCGCCACCATTCTGCTCGGCATCGTGGGTGCGCTCTTGGGCGGATTCCTCGGTGGCCTGCTCTTCAACGTGTCCTACAGCGAGATCTTCAGCGTCCAGGGCCTGATCTTCTCGGTCATCGGCGCCCTGATCATCCTCCTCATCTATGGCTTCCTGCAGAAGCGCAGGGCCTGACCCTCATCAACGCGAACGGCCCGTCCCCGTGGGGACGGGCCGTTCTTACGTTCACAGCGGTTCAGACAAGTCCCGATGGACTCAATTCGGACCTCAGACCAGGCGACGATCAGTGGCCCAGCGGGTGAGCTGGTGCCGGTTCGACAGCTGGAGCTTGCGTAGCACCGACGACACGTGCGTTTCCACCGTTTTGATGGAGATGAACAGCTCTCGCGCGATCTCCTTGTACGCATAGCCCCGCGCGATCAGCCGCAGGACCTCCCGCTCCCGGTTCGACAGGCGGTCCAGATCCTCATCAATGGAGGCGACCTCGATCGAGTCGGAGAACGCGTCGAGCACGAACCCTGCCAGGCGCGGTGAGAAGACTGCGTCGCCATCAGCGATTCGACGGATCGCGTCGATGAGTTCGTCGGCGCTGATCGACTTCGTCACATAACCCCGGGCACCGGCACGGATGACGCCGATCACGTCCTCGGCCGCGTCGGACACCGACAGGGCGAGGAACCGCAGCTCCGGCATCTTCGCGTGGACCTGTTTGATGACCTCACCGCCGCCGCCACCCGGGAGATGGACGTCGAGCAGGACGACGTCCGGCGTACTCTGCAGGATCGCCGCCACCGAGGTCGCGACATCCTCGCCCTCCCCGACCACGTCCACTGCCTGGCCGATCTCGGCCTTCACACCCGAGCGGAACATCGCGTGGTCGTCGACCACGACCACGCGCAACGGGCGATCGGTCGGGGGGATGAGCTCGCCGGGGCCGAGCGAATCGGGCTGGGGCAGGTCGGTCGTCATCTCTTCATCTCCAGTCTCACTTCAGTGCCGTCCTCGGCGGAGGATCGGATCCGGGCAGTGCCACCGTGGCGTTCCATGCGCCCGATGATGCTGCCCTTCACTCCCATTCGATCATCTCCGATATCGCCGATGTCGAAGCCTCTTCCGCGATCTCGGATGAAGATCTCCACGACATCCTCGTCGACCTCGGCATAGACGTCGATGCGGGAAGCACCAGAGTGTTTCGCGGCGTTCAGGATGGCCTCGCGCGCAGCACGGATCATCGCTCCCAGATCGTCGGTCAGATCACAATCGCCGACGCAGACGACCTCGACCGGAATGCCGCGTTCGTCGTCCACCTCTGCCGCTGCCGCAGTCAGGGCGGCCTTCAGGGTCTGCTCGCGCAGGACGTCGCCATAAAGGTAGGTCCGCAGCTCACGTTCCTGCTTGCGAGCCAGCGTCGCAACGGTTCGCGGATCGTCCGCGCGCTTCTGGATCAGGGCGAGCGTCTGCAAGACCGAGTCGTGCAGGTGGGCAGCCATGTCGGCTCGTTCGT
>JAUNUL010000393.1 GCA_030538175.1 Propionibacteriaceae bacterium
CAGTTTCCCGCGCAGCTCGCGCGACTGCTTGGGCTCGTGCAATCCGTTGAGGCGGTGCGCCTGGATGGAGAGCCTCGCCCGCAATGGGCGTTGCTGGTCCGCGGTCGGGGCTTCACCCGGCTGCTGCGTGACGAGCCGCTGATGTCGCCCTACCTACTCCGCACCGTTGATCCGACCATGCCTCGACCGATGCGGTTCCTGGTGCGCCAGGCGGCCGAGCGATACGCGCAGAGCGTTGGGTTGATGAAACAGCAGACGTCCTGGGCCATCAAGGACACCTGAGGGGTCCTGTCCGGGCGCCGCAGGGCAGCTGGTGCGCAGCGCATGATCAATGGGAGAACACACATAACGCTGCCAGACGAACGTGACGTCCTCCCGATAATTCAGACCAGCCAGAAGTAGAGGATTCGGCGACACTCAGGCCCAAGGAGGCCCGTCGCCATGAAGAAGTCGAAGTTCACCGAAGAGCAGATCGCGTTCGCCTTGAAGCAGGCGGAATCCGGCACCCGCGTTGAGGAGGTATGTCGCAAGATGGGCGTCTCTCAGGCCACGTTCTACGCTTGGCGCAAGAAATTTGGTGGCTTGGGGGTATCCGAGCTCCGGCGGCTGAGGCAGCTCGAAGAGGAGAACCGCAAGCTCAAGCAGTTGGTTGCTGACCTGAGTCTCGACAAGGCCATGCTGCAGGACGTTCTGACAAAAAAGCTCTAAGGCCCGCGCAGCGCAAGGCGCTCGTGGGCCACTTGATTGATCGATACCGGGTGGGCGTTCGTCGGGCTTGCCACGTGGTGAAGCAAAGTCGAGCGGCGTGGTACTACAAGCCCAGGGAGAAGGATGATGGGCCACTGCTTCGCCGGATCGAAGAGATCGCCGCCACCCGTGTTCGTTACGGCTTCTGGCGGATCTTCGTGCTGTTGCGTCGAGAAGGCTGGACGGACAACCACAAGCGTGTTTATCGACTGTATTGCCAGGCCGGACTCAACCTGCGGCGTAAACGGCCGCGCCGACGCAAGGCGGCAGCTCATCGTATGGAACGACCCGTGCTGACCGCTCCCAACCAGTGCTGGAGTATGGACTTCGTAGCCGATGCGCTCTTCGACGGCCGCCGGTTCCGGAGCCTGACGATCGTGGACAACTTCACCAAGATGAGTTTGGCCATTGAGGTGGACCAGAAGCTCAAGGGCGAAGACGTTGTCGCCACGCTTGAAAGGCTGCGCCAGGAGATCGGAGCGCCTGAGCGAATCCAGACCGACAATGGCAGCGAATTCATTTCGATTGCGATGGACCGCTGGGCCTATGACCACGGCGTCACGATGGACTATTCACGGCCCGGAAAGCCAACCGACAACCCCTTCATCGAATCGTTCAACGGTAGTTTCCGGGACGAGTGCCTGAACATCCATTGGTTTCTGTCGCTCGAAGACGCCCGCCGCAAGATCGAAAGCTGGAGGGTTGATTACAATCAATTCCGGACGCACTCATCGCTCGGAAATATCCCGCCAGCAGAGTTCGCCGCCCGTTTTGCTTCCCCATCCGAAGCCGAATTTTCCACTTTCGGCCGGTCCTAACGAGGGGAGGACGTCAAACCCCGGACTTTGTCAGTAATCACTGGTACGGCGATTGGGGGCAGGTCACTTGGAAGTTGAGTCTAAGTTGTTGTGCTAGCTTGCAGCACAACGCCGTCCCACTACGCAGCGCGGCTTAACTCAGGCGTTAGGCGGCTTTGGGACTTCTTTCCCGGCGTCCAGGAAGAGCTGTCGTGTTCCGGAAGCTCGAAGACAGTTCACTGCATGTTGATGGGAAGCCTGCGGCGCACGCCATTTCAGGCCCGTGGGTTGTGCGCCCTCGTCGCCTTAACGACAAAATAACAGCTTCGTGACGATTTCCTAGCGTTCGGTTAACACGATGTGACGGCGGCGTGATTAGGATGCGCCCTTCGCTTGCTGTTGCGGTGGTCCGGTGCCGATGGATGGTGTCGGTCTACTTGCGGGGCGTGCGGGCAGGAGGGGGTTCCGCGGACTCGCGCAGCGAGGCCAGGGCTGAATCCAGCGCACTGCGCGACGCGTGTGACATGGGGCGAACCTGCCGTTGCGGCGCCGATTGTGGTGGCAGCGGCCCCCGCCTTGTTTTGACGACGAGATGGGTGACGTCGAGCCCGATGGACCGGGCGGCGTCGAGCAGCGGGGTGGTGGCCAGGCGCAGCCGGGCATTCCACGCCGGGGCATCGACGAGGTAAACGAGCTTGCTGCCATCGACGTTGGCCAGCTGCGCATGCGCAGCCAGCCCCGGCGGCAGGAGGGGACGCAATCGCAGATCCAGCGCTTCGAGCCACAGGGCGCGACGCACCGGATCGGCACCAGGGCCATCGACCAGCGCCTGCAGCGCGGTCCTTGCCTCGCGGTGCCGGCCGGAACGGGATCGGGAACCGGATTCAATCATGATTCAAAGCGTACACGACCAGATTCAGCACCTCCGCCACCAGACGCTGACACGGGTCCGCCAGCTGTCCGACAAGGCGCGGCGCAATCCCGGTGCCGCGGCCGCCGGCCTGCTGGTATTGGGCCTGGGTGCCGGTATGGGCCTCAACACGCTGGCCACCGCATCGGAACAGGCGCGGGAACAGGCTCGGGCCGCGGCGTCGGAGCAAGCTTCATATCCCCGGTCTCCCGGCAAGCCGAA
>JAUNUL010000394.1 GCA_030538175.1 Propionibacteriaceae bacterium
TTGAATAGGCCCATGGCCTATGGCTTCGACCAGGTGGATGTGTTCTCGAGCGAGCCGTTCGGCGGGAACCCGTTGGCGGTGGTGCATGCCGCGGATGACCTCGACGAGGCCAGCATGGCGGCATTCGCGCGGTGGACCAACCTGTCCGAGACCGCCGAGGACGTCCTCGCCCTTGCACCCGACTGGAGTCGTGGAACCCACAAGGTTGCCGTGATTGGGGCGTATGCCGACCCCGAGGCGGCTGGCGCCGATGTTGAGGTGCGCTGCTTCTTCGACGGATTCGAGGACCCGGTGACCGGAAGCGCCAATGCAGGCCTCGCGCTGTGGCTCATCGGTGATGGAATCCTGCCTCAGCGTTATGTCGCGAGCCAGGGCACGACCATGGGGCGCACGGGTCGGGTATTCATCGAGCAGACCGCCGATGCCACGTGGGTTGGTGGCTATGCACGACCCACGATTGCGGTGATCCTCGGCTAGTCCGCGGGGGCAGCTTCGGGCGCTGGGAGCCGGAATTTTCCGCGTGGTGGAGGCCCGAGATTGCGATAGCGCATCGGTTCATCAACACGCCGTCCGAAGGATGGCCAGCGGGTCCGGGCTGATTAATGTACGCATGCAAGCTTCCCCTCGCCCCTCATGGAGTGTGAAAAACATGACTAATCCTCCGATGTATGCCCGTTTGTGGGCAGAATTTCTGGGGACCTTCTGGCTCGTCTTCGGCGGCTGCGGCAGCGCCGTTCTCGCGGCCAAGGTCCTGAGCGATGACCCGACTCCCGTCAACATGGGCATCGGCTTCGTCGGTGTTGCGCTGGCCTTCGGCCTCACCGTCCTGACCGGCGCCTATGCGCTCGGTCATCTCTCCGGTGGCCACTTCAACCCGGCCGTCACCATCGGTGCGTTCTGCGCCAAGCGCATCGAGGCCAAGGCCGTTGCGCCGTACATCATCACCCAGGTCATCGGTGGCATCGCCGCTGGTGCGGTGCTGTTCCTGATCGCCTCCGGCAAGGACGGCTTCGCGATCGACGGGAATGCTGCTGGCTCCTTCGCGACCAACGGCTTCGGTGCTCTGTCGCCCAACGGCTACAGCCTGCTGGCTGCCCTGGTCATCGAGATCGTGCTGACCGCGATCTTCCTGTGGGTCATCCTCGGTGCCACCGATGTCCGTGCGCCCAAGGGCTTCGCCCCGATCGCCATCGGTCTGGCGCTGACCCTGATCCACCTGATCTCGATCCCGGTCACCAACACCTCGGTCAACCCGGCCCGTTCGCTCGGTGTCGCGGTGTTCAACCCGGCCGCCCTCGGCCAGGTCTGGCTGTTCTGGGTCGCCCCGATCATCGGCGCGATCATCGCCGGTGTGAGCTATCGCTTCCTGCACGCCGAGGCTCCCGAGAAGATGGACCTCGTCGACAGCGCGGCCACCCCGGCTCAGCCCAGCGCCTGATCCGTTCCCGCTTCACCGACTGCCCGTCCGGGGTTAACCCCGGACGGGCAGTTTTTTTGTTCGCACCGATGTCTGCGCGAATCTCTGGCGGTCTCCCCACCAGGCTGAGGTCGGCACCGCGGACAGTGCGCAATCCCGTGACTTGGGCCATGCCGCCCGGACGCGGGCACTTGGAGGACCCCTGGGAAATCACCGCACTATTTTGGGGGTCCATGGGTCGCAGAGCCCAGAATTCGGCCTGTGGATGCGGTGATTTTCTATCCACAGGAATAGCCCCCTTGTGAACCGGGGAGAGGTTGATCACGCATCAGTAGGGGGTGATCGATCAGCTGCTGTCCGAGAACGATGGAATCGCCCGCCGCGCTCAACTCCTGGCTGCCGGCCTCTCCTCCGCTGAGATTCGGCGTTTGCTGCTCAACGGATCGCTGGTGCCGCTGCGCCATGGTTGGTATGCCACGCCGGCCGCCGATGAGGAGACTGCCCGCGCCGTTTCATGCCGGCGGCGCTCTGGGGTGTCTCTCAGTGCTGGCCCGGCAGGGGGTGTGGGTTCCGAGAACGTATGTGTTGCACGTCCGCCGGACACGTCAGCATGCCGGGCGGAAGCTGCCTCCCGGCATCAAGGACTGTCAGCATCGAAACGTGGCCATGAGCCGGGTCACCCGGCCCGTGGATTCGCTCGGCCAGGCGCTGTTGTCGGCTGTGGCCTGTGTGGGTGTCGATGAAGCAGTCGCAATCATGGATTCGGCGCTCAACCTCGGGTTGCTCTCCGTTGAAGAGCTCGTCGAACTGCTGGCGGACGAGCCGCGCAGTCGCCGCGATCTGTTGCAGAAGGTCGATGGGCGATCCGAGTCAGGCAGCGAGTCCCTGGCCCGCGTCAGACTCACCCGTCAGGGAATCTCGGTCACGCCACAGGTAGAGATTGACGGGGTCGGCAGGGTAGATCTGCTCGTGGGCAACCTCTTGGTTATAGAGCTGGATAGCGTCGCACACCACACAAGCGTGAGGAACTATCGCGCTGACCGGGCCAGAGATGCCCTCCTTGTCTCTCGCGGCTACCGGGTGTTGCGGTTCACCTACGAAGACGTGGTCGACAACTGGGACTTCGTTGAGCGCATAGTCCTGACGCTGGTCCGCGCCAGACTTCACAAAGGAACCGTGATGTCAGATTGACGAACACCAGCGCGCGCTCGGGCAGATATGACCGCGATCCCTCTCAGGGCAGGCAGATCAGGACT
>JAUNUL010000395.1 GCA_030538175.1 Propionibacteriaceae bacterium
TGTCGGCCAAGATCGTCGACAGCATCGACGAGGCGCTCGATCACGTGCACGGCCACACAACCGGCCATTCCGAGACGATCGTCACCGGCAACCTCGAGTCGTCCCGACGCTGGCAGGCAGAGGTCGACGCCGCCGCGGTGTTGGTCAATGCCTCCAGCCGGTTCGTCGACGGGGAACAGTTCGGCTTCGGTGCCGAGATCGGCATCTCCACCCAGAAACTGCACGCCCGTGGGCCCATGGCCCTGTCCGAGATGACCTCCACCAAGTACGTGGTGGTCGGGCAGGGGCAGGTGCGCGGCTGACGTTCGCCACCACAGCGTGACCTTCGCGTACAGGCGGCTCCGGCCCACAGCGTGACCTTCGCGTGCCCACGCGGGGACAAAGTCTGTTCGGCATGGGTATTCTTCGGCCCATGCTGCTGACTGTCCTCGAAGGTTCCAACCACCTGCCGGTGGCCGCGCCGTTCTTCGGCCTCATCGCCCTGATCATCGCTTTGATCGGTCTCGCTTGGGTGCTGCTCATCGGCGCCTCCCGCCCGCACTCCTGACGCACCCTCGCTGACCGCCCGTGTCGTCCGACAAGCCCGGCCTGCGTCGCCGGCCCAACGCCAACGGCCGCTATCGCCTTGGCGTGATGGGCGGCACGTTCGACCCCATCCACCACGGTCACCTCGTCGCCGCCAGTGAGGTCGGCGCCCGGTTCGGCCTGGATGAAGTGGTCTTCGTGCCGACCGGCATCCCCTGGCAGAAGAAGGGCCGCGAGGTCTCCTCTGCCGAGGATCGCTATCTCATGACCGTGATCGCCACCGCCTCCAACCCCGGCTTCACCGTGAGCCGGGTGGATATTGAACGGCCGGGGGAGACCTACACGGTCGACACCCTGAAAGATCTGCGGCAGGTCCGCGGTGACAACGTCGACCTCTTCTTCATCACCGGTGCCGACGCGCTGGCACAGATCCTCACCTGGCGTGGCGCCGACGAACTCTTCGATCTGGCGCACTTCGTCGGGGTCTCCCGGCCCGGTGTCGAGCTGGTCTCCCCGGCGGTGAAGCACCTGCCGGAGGACAAGATCACGCTGATGGAAGTGCCCGCCATGGCGATCTCGTCGACCGAGTGCCGCACACGCGTCGCTGCTGGTCTCCCGATTTGGTACTTGGTGCCCGACGGCATCGTGCAATACATCAACAAGCGGGGGCTCTATGTCCCCGAAGAGCCCACCTCTGAAGAGCCCACCACCCAAGAGATCCGAAAGGACTCATGAGCGCTACTGATCTCGCCCTCTCGCTGACTCACGCAGCCGCGGAGGCCGCCGCTGACAAGCTCGGCACCGAACTGGTCGCCTTCGACGTCACCGAGCAGCTGGCCATCACAGACGTCTTCCTGATCGTGACCGCTGCCACTGACCGTCAGGTCGCCGCCGTGGTGGACGGCATTGAGGAGCGCCTGCGTGAGGAGTTCAACGCCCGACCGGTGCGCCGCGAAGGAGACCGGGAGAACCGGTGGGTCCTGTTGGACTACCTGGACTTGGTGATCCACGTCCAGCACACCGAGGAACGGCACTTCTATGCCCTCGAGCGTCTGTGGCGGGACTGCCCGAGGATCGAGTTGGCCGTTGAGGAGAGCCGGTGACCGCCAGCCGCCTGATCATTTGGCGGCATGGCCAGACCGACTGGAACGCTGATCAGCGTTGGCAGGGTCAGGTCGACATTCCCCTCAACGACCTCGGTCGGGAGCAGGCTCGTTCGGCGGTTCCGGCCCTGATCAACTACGGCATCACACACCTGTTCTCCTCCGATCTGTCGCGCGCAGCCGAAACAGCGGGGATCCTCGGTGCAGCGATCGACCTGCCGGTGACACTCGATGAGCGGCTTCGTGAGATCAACGTCGGGAACTGGGCTGGGCGCACCAAGGAGCAGATCGGGGCTGAGTTCACCAAGGTCCTGGTGGCCGAGGAAGCCGGGCTCGACGTCGTCCGTGGTGGCGGTGAGTCGGTTCGCCAAGTTGCCGTACGCACGGCCGAGGCGCTCGCCGAGATTGCCGAGAGCGTGCCGGATGGCTCGGTGGTCGGCGTGGTCATGCATGGCCTCGCAGCCCGCGTGGGGGCCTTCGAGCTTATGGAACTGGCCCGGGATCAGGCCAAGGCCTTCCGTGGGCTGGAGAACTGCGCCTGGCTCGTCCTGGATCGCGGCGTGCGCCACGACGGGGTCGGCTGCTGGCGGCTGGCGGCGTACAATTCGCAATTCTTCGACGAGGCCTGCCCACGGCCCACGGCGCCATCGCTCGACATCGTGACCGGATCGTAAGGACGACACGCCGGAAGGCTGCTCTCCGTCCGGGTTAGCCTGTGGCGGTCTGGCGACTGCATCCGCCACCAGATCAACGGTGGCGGAGCGGAACCTTCGTGCCTGTGCCGGACTCATCAGGGTTATGAAGGAGATCCGAGTGGAGCGAAAGTCCGTGCGCGCAGCGCTGGCCACCCTCGCTGCGACTGTCGTCCTGGTATCAGCCTGCGGGCAGCCACCGACCACCGCAGAGCCGGTCGCGGTGCCCGAAGCAGTCACGACCACCGACCCTCAGCCCGAGCCGGTTGAGCCCGCCGCCGTCGAGAACACCGAAGAGCCGGCCCCCCAGTCTGACCCGCAGCCGAGGGAGGAAGCGACGCAGGAGCCAAGC
>JAUNUL010000396.1 GCA_030538175.1 Propionibacteriaceae bacterium
AGCGCTTCGTGAGCACAGCTCAAACGCAGTCTGTGAGCGGAGCTCAACGCCAGTCCGTGATCACTCGCTGCACGCGGCGTACATCCGCCTCGATGTCCGCGGCGGCGCGCGGCCGGTTGATCGGGTGGGACTTGATGATCTGCAGCGGTTCCACGGCCCGACCGAACGCCTCGCGGGCTCTGCTCACCTGTGGGTGCCAGCAGGCGCCCAACACCAGATAGCCCAACGTCGCGACCTGCTCGATCATCGGCCGGTACGGCTCGACGCGGGCGCGATCGTCCTCAAGGCCCTGGGTGAGGCCGCGCTCAAGCTCCAACAGCTCGTAGTAGAGGTGGCGTCGGTGCCGTCGGGCTTCCACGCCGGCGTACCGACTCTCGGCCAGATCCTGCATGACCATCTCCGTGGCCAGCAGGACCCGTCGACCGTGCGCCCGCACCAACAACAGACTCGTGCCGCGACCGACCACCCAGAGCACCAGGATCGCAATGAAGACCGCGACGATCGTCTCCAGGCCTCGCTCGAGGATGAGGCGCGTCGGGTCCACTGCCGGCGCCCCGGCCGCGGCGATCGTGAGGGCGATCGGCGTGATGAACACCACCGCCAGGGCATAGTTCCGCACGATCACCATCTCGATCGTGAACTGGAGCGCGAAAACCACCACCACGAGCCACAGCCCGGTGGGGTTCCACCACAGGATCAACGCATAGACGCCCAACCCCACGAGGGTGCCCACCAGTCGCTGCCCACCCCGGACGGTTTGGGCGTACTGGCTGCCGCCCTGATGCAGCACCAACGCCGCGAACGCGACCCCCCAATAGCTGTGGTCGAAGCCGAACACGAGAGCGACGATCCCCGTCAGCAGGGCCGCCAGCCCCACGCGCAGCGCGATCAGCCGGATCTCGCTCGGCCAGCGGAGGGCTTGCTGAATGAGGTACGCCGCCTCCGGTCGGCCGAGCGATGAGTCGCGCAACTGCTCGGCTTCGAACTCGGGATCCAGGGTGGGCGTCTCCACCTGATCACCCTCGGCACTCCCCCAGGGCTGGGCCTCGGCACCGGTCGTCACGCCCGTGAGCTCCGCGCTGCGCCGGGTATAGCGCGTCTGCAGGATCCCGATGCGTTCGAACAGGTCGGCATTGCGCTGGTCGATGGGCTGCTCGCCGATGCCATCCCGGAAGCTCGTCCAGGCCAGGTGCAGGGATGCCGACGCCGCAGCCCGGGCCGTCCGCAGGACGCCGGGTTCGCTGGCTTCCTCGAACTGGGCGATGGCCTGCTCGGCCAGGTCGACGGCCTCGCGCTCGGGACGGTGCGGGTCACCGATCAGGTCCGCCATGCCAACGATGACCGCCACCGCACCGCCGATGGCGGTCATGGCGATCAGGCGTCCGGGTGCCACGCCCTGGGAGACGAGGTACGCCCCCGCACCGCAGACGAGCACCAGAAAATAGGAACCCGGTGGGCCGATCTTCAAGGTCACGAACAGGCCGGCAGCCAGGGCAGCCAGGACCACGAGCAACGCCAGCAAAGCCGCGGGATGAATCGCTGCTGCGACGACGCCCGCGGTGACAGACAGAACGAAACCACCGGCCATGGCCGACAGCAACTTGATCCGGAAGCGCCCGGGGGTGTCGGCGCCATAGAGCACCGCAAATGCCCCCAGGCCCGCCATAAGGCCCCATGCAGGATGCCCCATCAGGGTCGTGACCAGCAGCGGGATGCTGATCGCCGCCGCCGCCTTCAGCGCGGTCGGCCAGCGTCGGCGGGCTGGGTGAAACCGGAACAAGTCTCGCGCGGGCATGGTCAGACCCGACGCCATGAGGGCTGGAGCGGCTGCCTTCGCATGTTCACGCCCATCATTATGGCGAGGACCGTAGGATCGGCGTTGCACTGACCGCCCGGCCTCACTGTTGCGGCCCGAAGCCCCCCGGCTAATGTGAAGTGCACGCACAACAGGTCCCTGATTTGAGGAGCCCGACTCTCATGCCGACTTCCGTAACCCTCCCCGCGCTGGGCGAAAGCGTCACCGAAGGCACTGTGTCCCGTTGGTTGAAGCAGGTCGGCGACACCGTAGCCGCGGATGAACCCCTGCTCGAGGTCTCCACCGACAAGGTCGACACCGAGATCCCCAGCCCGGTCGCAGGTGTCCTGCTGGAGATCAAGGCCCAAGAAGACGACACCGTGGAGGTCGGCGCCGAACTGGCCGTGATCGGCGATGAGGGTGAGCAGCCTGCGGCCGAAGAGAGCGCGGCCCCCGCTGAATCCCAGGCCGAGGAGTCACAGCCGGATCCGGAGCCCGAACCTGAGCCCGAACCAGAGCCTGAGCCTGCGGCCGAACCGGCACCCAAGGCGTCCGCACCGGCGAAGCCCTCGGGCCCGATGGAAGGCACCGAGGTGACGCTCCCCGCGCTGGGCGAGTCCGTCACCGAGGGCACGATCTCACGCTGGCTCAAGCAGGTCGGCGACACGATCGAGGTCGATGAACCGCTGGTCGAGATCTCCACCGACAAGGTCGACACCGAGGTCCCCTCCCCTGTCGCAGGGACCGTCTTGGAACTGCGTGCAGCCGAGGATGACACGGTGGACGTGGGCGAAGTGCTGGCCATCATCGGTGATGGCGCCGCGCTCGAGTCCGCTGGCGAGGAGCCGTCCGGCGAATCGGAGCCCGAGCCCG
>JAUNUL010000007.1 GCA_030538175.1 Propionibacteriaceae bacterium
CGCTCCTCACCACCGCCTCCGCATCTTCATCCTCGCCCACCGCACGCTTCCGCACCCCACTCGCCTCGGACTCAACTCGCGGCGGGGAGACCCTCGATCAAGTTCGGGCAAGACGCGGAACGATCGCGCTGTCGCACCAGATCATCGACTTCGCGCTCCACGGACCGGCTGGCTCACCGAACAAGAGGGGCGAGTCGGAGACGCTGTGGTCGCTGATCGACGGACTGTTCAACGCTGGGGACGGTACGCCGACGCCATCACCCGATGGGAACACATCACCAGACGACCGGCCCCGGCCCCAGCCCTCGTGAACGACTTAGATGGCCCCCGGCCGGCCCCGGCGTTCGTCGAATGGCTGATGGGCCTGCCGCCTGGATGGGTCACCGGTACCGGGGTGTTGACACCGAACCAGCAGATCACTGCTCTCGGAAACGGCGTCCTGCCACTTCAGGCAGCGCGAGCCCTAGAGGTCTTGGCGCGCGGGAGTGAATGACACTCACCAGGCAGGCGAAAGAGTTTCACCATCGCTTCTTGAGGTACTCCGAATCGACATCGACATCCACCTCAGTGTCGCCGAACATCCCACTTATTGTGAAGTGAACACGACAGCTTGAGCCGCTCCAATTGGAGCTCAAGACAACCCCTTTGGAGCCTGCGGGCACGTCCTGGGAGAAAAAGCCACCGCTGATCTTGACGACGGATTCGACCTTGTCGCCTTGTGAGAATGACGCCACGATCTAGTGCTCTCTGTTTGCTGTAGCAGTGATGGATCGCAGGAAAGGGCGTGTGGGCTGGTTCATTTGTCGCCCTGATCCAGGCTGTCCGATACCGGCTCAGCGATCGCCCCAGCGAACTTGTCGCTCGTGAGCACCTTGCGCTCGTTGACTGGCACAGCAGAGATTTGCGCGAGAAACTCCCGAGCAAGAGCATCTGCTGCCGCTGCCTCCTCTGGGGTAGGCAGAGGGCGCTTGTTTTCCTCATCCATTTCAAACCTCCATCATGATGATGACTTGCTTACCTTCTTGCGGGCTGAAGAAGTTGCTGGTTACGAGAAACTCTGTCCCTTTGTCGAAAAGGACCTCAGATTCTGCGTAGTGCGAGTACGGCGAAACATCCTTGCCGTGCTTGGAGATCACTAGGAACAGGGTGTTGCCTGGGAACGCCGATTTGGGGTCCGAGCTCGTGCTCGTGAACCCCGCCTCTGGATGCACGGCACCCGGCACATAACTTGCGATCTGCTCAGAAGAGAGTGTCGTCCCCCGAAACACGGGGCCGGTTCGATCCGGCAGCTTCGCCAGCGCATCTGATATTGCCTCTGCTCTTTGGCTCGTGTCCGATGACATAGCCGCACCTCCTCGGAGTGATTCGTTGATCGAGCGGAAGCCCGATCCCGTGTAGTCGCCGAGGGCGGCGACATCGGCTGAATTCAGAACAGAGGTAGTCGAGCTAGAGCCATCGTAGCTACCCCCTGATCCGGAACCTCCACCGGCGCTGCCGCCCGTCCCGCCCCCGGCGTAGCGTGCAACGAACCCTTTACCCGCGAGCGCGGCTTGGTGAAGTTGCTGAGCTGCCTGCGACACCGAGCGTTGAGCCGACTGAAGCGCGGCGGCAGTGTTCTTACCGTCCGCGCGCCCAGAGCCTTGAGTCGCATTCGCCGCGCTCGATGCTGCCTGACCAAGCTGCCGAGCGTGCTGCGCCAACCGGGCGGCGTGCTGCTCGGCATCCTTGGTCACTCCATCGAGCGTGACCAGTAGGTTCTGGAGCTCACTCATGAGGGCGTGCCATCGCCTATGCGACTCAGAGCGATGACGCGAACTTGCTTGCGGCTTGGGAAGCCTGTTGCAACGCTCCGATCGCTGCGTCGAGTTGCTTCTCGGCTGCTTGCAGCGACTGGATCATGTCCTTGTCGACGCCCTGTGCGCTGCCCCCGATAGTTGCCTGCACCTGATTCACCGCCTGCGAGAACTTCGACTTGAACCCGGTAAGACCCGCGGCCGTCGACTTCGCGTCGCTGGCAATGCTGGTGAGCTGCTGCTTCACACCACTGAGTTGAGACATTTCTGCCCTTTCGGTTCTTAGTTTCCGCTGACGAGTAGTACGACAACGAGGATGGTTGCCGCGACGACGATGGCCGCGACGGTTGAGGAGAGGATCAGCGTGCGCTTCCGCCGCTGTGCAGCGAGTTCGGCTTGGGCCTTGGCCTCGGCCTCCCGTGCTGCTGCATCGGCCTGTTCTTGACGGATGCGGTCCTGGCGAAGCTTGAGCGCGAGCGCCGCCTGCTGGCCGGCCTGCGCACGACTTGCCGCGTCGGCTTTCGCCTGCGCAGCTGACCGTGCCGATGCTTTGATCGCTGAGTCGACGGCCGAAGCAGCGCGAGTGTGGGAGCCAATTGACTCGCGTATCGCGTCTTCATCGCCGCTCTTGGCTGGTTCGGGTCGAACCTGGGGAGGAAGGAGCACGTTGTGCGCCTTGAGAGATTCGACTGCTGACGAGTAACGGGAGTCTGCGGTGCGGCGGAGGCTCGCCAGTCGGGTTTGTGACTGCTTGAGATCACCGTCTGCCGCCCGCTTCGCACTCGCGGACGCCTCGTCTGCCAACGCGAGCCCTGAGTTGACCTGGGCCGGAATCTGGATCAGCGCAGTGAGCGCTCGCTCGTAATCGTCGTAGGTCGGGTCGACGGCTCGCATCACGGGATTTACCACATCTACACCTGCCAATCAGACTTGGCGATGGTCGATGCATCGCGTGTGGTGATGGGAGCGAACGGGATGATCGTCGTCGGTTCGGGCAACTGCGTCCGGTCGGCAAGGAGGCCACGATTGTCGCGCACTGACCAGTTCACAAACGGGCCAAGGAACTCTTGCACGCTGCTCTGATCCAGTCGAAGCATGAGTAGGGCATCGATGAATCCTTCGCCCCCGAACCCGATATGTGAATTAAACGTGGCAGCGTTCGCCCACCAGCCGAGGAGGTGGATGTGCTTAGCCGATCCCATGCGAAGAATCTGCTGAAGGTCTTCCGAGGGCTTGCGCGCGAACATGTCGGGCACATCGAGCACGGTGGCTCGGTCTAGCCCGAAACCAAAGATATAGCGGGGCTCGGACTCCACTTCCCGCGAATCGAGGTCGGCCACGACTTCCTGAAGGTAACTTGCCACTTCCGCCCGTGATACCCGTCGAACCGGGTATCCGATTGACTCCATCATCAGGAGCCAATGCGAATGGTTGTTTCGCGCGAGCGTTTTCTCATCGAGCATGTCCAGGCTCACGAACTCAGCGTTGCCCGCTGGGTGCTGTAACGCCAGCGAGATTGCTGCTGACTGTAGGGCTCCAATCGCGTTGTTGACTGGGTCGTCGCCCGCCTCGATTCCGCCGGCTTCCCCGGCGCCGAGGATGGCGAGGTGACGGCCCGGCTCCGCTGCCAGAGGGATGCCGAGTGGTTCGTCAGTCACTTCGATTGGATACCCAAGTAGTGCGACGGGCGCGGCACCCGACGTCGATATGGACGTGCGGATTCGTCGGAGCGAGTCAGCTGCGTCGCCGACGCGAGCCTGGCGGCTACCATCGAACACCAAGGGGCGCGCGACCCGATCCCTCACCTCCCGCCACCAATCACGGCGCAGGTGCGTCAGTTCGCCGTCATCAGCGACCGCTACGGTAATCTGCCGGTTCGAGTCGACGAGGCCGTAATCGAGATTGAGAATAGCCTCGCCTCGCGCACGCAACCGTGCCGCTGCGTCGTTTCCCTGCCCGAGGGTTGCGAAGGACTCCTGAACTGCGTTCTTCAGAGCGAGTCTGATCGGGAACTGCGCGAAAATCCCGCCCTCGCGTGTCATAAGGGCCGAGATACCTGAAATGGTCTGGGAAGCCAAGATTAGGTGAATGCCGTACGAGCGCCCACGCCGGGCGATGCCTTCGAGCAGTTGCGCAGCTTCCTCGGCGGTTTTGTCGTTGGGTTCGAACATCATGTGGAACTCGTCAACCATCACTACGATCCGTGGCATTCGAGCGTCTGGCACGGCAGCCCGATAGCGGGAGATGTTGTCGCCGTACGGACGGAATAGCTTTGCCCGGCGCGAGAACTCCGTCTCGACGTGCTTCAACACCGCCAGACCGAACTCGCGGTCACTCTCCAGCCCGAGAACCCGAGCGTGCGGTAGGAAGTCGGGTGAGCCCGGCGTTGGTGCCATCGGGTACAGGGTGACCCCCTCTTTGTAGTCGAGGAGATAGAATTCCAGTTCGTCCGGCGAGTATCGCTGGGCGAGGCTATGCACGATCACCTTGAGCAGGTTGGATTTGCCCTGGCCGACGGCACCGGTGACGAGGATGTTGTGTCGCTGATCCGTTTCGTCTCCGAGGGTGACCTCGGCGATGCTCGGCCCTGAGACACCCACGGAAAAGCGCAGGCGCGCGGCGCTGCTGTCGGTCCACTTCTGCTTGAGTGGCTGAACGCGCTCGAAGGGCACCGCCGGCGCGGAGGCCAGTGCAGCTCTTGTGGCGAGTCCATCGACATCGCGAGCGAGCGCGGCGCGGTCCTTGCTCGCGATCTTGAGCGCGAACTCGGGATGCTGCGTCCACCGAAGCATCTTGTTCTGTTCACGAATCGTGGTTCCCAGAGAATCTAGGAGTCCGTCCCGCCACCACTCAGGTTTGCCCTCATGTCCGGGCGAGACCGCGAAGATGAAGGCCACGCCGGCGGGGGTCCCAGCTTGTGCGAGCGCAACAATCTGGCGATGGAGAGATTCATCGATGCCAGCCGGGTAGTCGGCAAGAACGACAAGCCTGAAGCGTTCGATTGGGTGGCCGGCCTTGGCGCGGAAGTCGATCAGCGAGGATGACACCCCGCGTAGCGTTTCGTTGATGCGTTGGACGTCGGTGACAAGACCGCGCACCTCGCGTTCGAAGTCGGCCGGCGAACTGAGCACGCGCAGTGACTCATCTGAGATTTGACGGAGGGTGCTGAACGGCGCCATCACCGACGAAAGGTTCGGATCGTACGCGATCAGGTCGAGCTGACCCGGTGCCGTGCCGCTCAGGGCCCCCCATACGATGCTCTCGATCAGGTCGCTACGCCGCTCCGCTGAGACATCGAGCACCACGTTCCCTCTCCCGAGCAACGGGAGTAGAAGTGGGGCACTAACTTCCGAGTTGACGCCCGAGGATGAGCCGTCAACAGAGAGCTGGCCGAGAGCAACGTATTCGGCGACATCGAGCGGCCCAGCATCGCTTCGCAGCAGAACTTCGGCGACGTCCCGCGCGCGCAAGCTGTGTTCCGACACTGATTGTGCTGCCTTGTTTCGGACAACAGCCTGCTGCTTGGAGAGTGCTGCCTGAGCCCGCTGGTAGGCGCTGTCCCTGGCGGCCTCGGCAGTTGAACTCGCCGCGGCGAGCACTCCCAGCAACCGCGCGTGCGACGCGCGAAGCTCCTGGGCCGCGGCTTCAAGCTTCGTCGTCATCAGCCAACACAGCGACTGTTACCTGGGCGGGTCGAAGTAGCCGGTCGCCTAACAGATAACCTTTCCGCGCCACCGCGACGATACTGTTCGCAGGGAACTGCTCGCTCGCGCGCACCGTGTCCACGATCTGGTGCACTCTCGCATCGAAGGCGCCCGAGTCGTCGACCTCGATAAGATCGCGCCGGTAGAACACCTCCAGCAGCTCCTCGACAACAGAGTCGACCAAGTCCGGCGAAGGCGGCTCGGTCTGAAGCCGATCCACAGCCAGTAGAACCTCTTTGAAGAGCGACTCGAGCTGACGGTACCGAAGCACGTCGGTCACAGAACGAGACTGCTCCTGGATGCTCTCGATGAGGGCATTCTTCCCTTTGTCCTCGATCAGACGCCGCTGGAACAGGTCACGTAGTTGGGCTACTTCCTCGCGGACTTCCCGGATCGAGTCCGCCACCTGGGCGGTGTCCTGGTCGGTCATGATTGCCCCCTCTACTGAAGCCCCGTTTGGCGGACAAACGGGGACGATTGCTTCCAGTTCCACTTCCATCCAGGCATGCGGTGCGCATTCACCCAGAACACAACTGCACCGACAGCGGCAGCGATCAACAGGAGACCAACGAACGCCCCGCCGCCGCCAGTGCCAAGAAGCACGAGACCGATGATCAGTGCAACAACCGCTCCGACACCCACCATCCCGGCACCCTCATACGACCAGAACTTCACGAGTTCGGCCTGCTGCATGTTCATTCGGATCTCATTCACGTCGTTTCGGAAGTCGATGTCCGGAATCTGAAGAGAGTCGATGAGTGCCAGCTTTTCTTTGCTGTAGTTGAGCTGATTCTCTGAGAGGATGCTCTGAGTCCCGTCGTGGTAGCTGGACCATGCTCGGGTGATCATGTCGGAGAGCGCCAGGCCGTAGAAGTACCGAATCAGTTCCGCGTCAGGCTGCTTCTCGTACGCCGTCTTGAGAATGCCGTGAGCCTTCTCGATATTGCCAAGGGCGCCCTCAGAGAGCCCGACGAAGGCGGAGTAATAGACGTTGTCAGGCTCAAGCTGGCTGGCTCTGGTGTATTCGGGGAGTGCCTTGGCCCAAATCCCGTTGTTCTTGTACAGGTCGCCGAGTTCGGCGTGGTAGGAAGCATCGTTTGGGTTGAGCCGAACTGCCTCGCTCAGCTCGAACTCCGCGTCGGCGTCATTGCCCAGCTGCACGGAGCTGAGCCCGCGGATGTACCACGCCTCGGGGTTCTCGCCCTGCTGGTCAGTGGCCTCGCGAGCGGCGTAGTTGGCTTGAGAGCTGTTGCCCTGAATGAGGTACTCGCGGGCAATCTGCAACCAGTCGCGGTCCTCCGCGGGGCCCGTTTGCGTTGGTTCAGGCGCCGAAACTTGCGCCGCAAGTTGCTGGTCGTAATCGTTACGCTTTGCCCTGTCCAACAAGATGGACTCGGCCTCGGCGAGGTTCTTAATGGTTTGCTCAGCGAGTTGGCGAGTTTCGAGTTTTGGGTGGCCGGTTCGAGGGGTCCATTCACGACGCCTCTCGGCTATCGCCTTCTGAACTTCATCCGCACTCGCGTCATTCGCGACGCCCAGAATGTTGTAGTAGTTGTCTAGAGCCACGAGAAGGCCACTCCTTGCTTGGTCGTCGGGTATTACTGAACAGAGAGCGATGCAACCTTGTTGGTTGCCGATTCGAGTTGCTCGTCTGTGAGATTTGCGAGCCGGTCAACCTCAAAGGTGCCAAGTGAGTGGTTGGTGGTTAGGTCGGTTACTTCCACGAAGACGGTCTGGTCGATGTCGTACGCGTAGGCGATGCCGAGCGGTGACCCTTTCGGGTAAGGCGGAAGTGGGATTTCTTTGGAACCGATTTCGACTACGTAGTCCGGGTTGGTGTCGTCTCCTTGCGTCACTTGCACCAGGACCGTCTTCTGGTTGTCCTGCACAGTGGAAGCGGAGGTGCTGAATTTTGCCGGAATCTTCGTGTTTCGTGGGATGATTACCTCGTTCACGTCCCGGTTCGTAGCGCTGTCGAGAAGAATGACACCGAGACCCTGTGAAGTCACATCGGAGATCATCGGGGACTTACCGTCGAAGATGGCTAGGTCAGCTCCCGCAGTGGCAGACTCCTCCATCGCTGCTTGAATGGCCGCTCCCATTGCGACGGCTTCATCCGGCCTCACCGAACGGTCCGCAGGCTTCCCGGCAAGTTTCTCGATCAGTTCGCGAACCATCGGCATCCGGGTCGAGCCTCCGACGAGGAGCAGGTGGTCGATTCCCGCCCACGTCACACCAGCTTCGCTCAGCACGAACTCAGTGAGGTCCTTGGTTCTATTCAAAAGGTCTTTGGTGATGCTCTCGAACTCCGCCCGCGCGACGGGCACGCGGTACTGCCCGCCACCCGCGGAGACGTGCACGGTTGTGGTGGCCACTGTTGTGAGGCTTCTTTTAGCCATCTCGGCTTTTTCGCGGAGCGATGCGACCTGAGCCGAATCGTCGAGCAGGTCGCTTGGTCCGCCTTGTTCAGCGATCTTGTCGGCGATGTACTCGATCAATTTGTTGTCGAAGTCAAATCCGCCAAGCATCCGATCACCGTCGGTGGCTAGGACGTCGAAACCCTCGTCTGTGATTCGCATTAGCGTCACGTCGAATGTTCCGCCACCCAGGTCGTAGACGAGCACGAGCCCCTGGGCCGAGGTATCCACGCCGAATGACAGAGCAGCGGCGGTCGGCTCATTTAGCACTCTAAGCACATTGAGTCCCGCAATCGCTCCCGCGTGCTTTGTAGCGGTGCGTCGCGCATCATCGAAGTACGCGGGCACCGTGATAACCGCGTCCCGCACCGTCTCGCCAAGCGCGAGTTCGGCGTCTTCCTTGAGGCGTTTCAGAATGATCGCCGAGACTTCCTCGGACGAGTAGTTGTTCCCACTCGTTGAGCTGAAGCGCCAGTCTGGGTCGCCCATTTGCCGTTTGACGAACTGCACCACGTCGTCGGGAGCACTCGCCGCAGAGTGCTTCGCCATCGTGCCCACTAGCGGCTCGTCGGAGCCACCGAATCCCAGGAACAACACAACGGACGGAGTGATGTCCTCACCGTCCCGGTTTGGCAGTACCTCGACCTCGCCGGAGTCTCGCAGCACCGCCACTGCGGAGTACGTCGTGCCAAGATCAATCCCGATTGCAGGCATGTTGAATACAGTTCCTCTCTGAAACAGACGAGACGGCGCGCCTGGGTTCGTGTTCGCGAACTACGCGAACCCAGGCGCACGAGCGAAGCGCTCAGCCAACCTGCTGAAGTGCTGAGTCGCGCTGCCGGAACGCGTCTGCGATTGTTGCAGCGAGCTTCTTGGAGCCACCGAAGCTGACGGTGTTTCGTGCCCCACCCCACGCACGAGCGAAACCTGAGTCGCCCAGCGCGATGATCCCGATCACCCGATGGTCGCCCTCGTCATTGACATGGACCTGGACAGCTGATGCTCCCCCGATGAGACCATTCTTCTCCACGAGAACGGCGAGGTCTGCGGGCTCGTCAAGGGCGTCGTATTCGACGGGGCTGATCTCGGCGTTTCCGACTGCGCCCCGAAGGACCTGCTTAATTGATCCAACGTCCAGCCTTGAACGATAGACTGCTTCTTCCTGCTTCATGCTGACCTTCCGAGTCGTGTTGTGGTGGCCCCCAGTACCGAGGCAGCTCCGGCATTGTCGTGAGCTGGTGTCGACGTTAGTTAGATTCGCGCGTCAGCATGTGCTACTTGCGCAGACCAGGGCCGCATGGTATCGACGTACCCGAGGCTTTCGCGCAGCAGCTCTCGCACTCGTGGCCACTCGGGCAGTTCAGGCGCGCGCCGCGTGGATGTGGCGTACTTCGCGAAGTCGGGCGGTGGTAGGCCACCCGAAAGCAGCGCCAGGGCGCGGAGCTCGTTCACCGCTGAGCGCGGGGGGCCCGATGCCTTCGGCGTCTGATCCATCCAGACGGTGTCCGGCAAATCAGCCGCTCTTGATATGAGCGGCTCGAGTTCCCCGCTGAGCTGAAGCCCCAGCGCCTGGCGCAACGCCAGCGGCGTAGCCAGATGGAAGTCCTGTGGAATATCGGCTCTCCCGAGCAGTTGTGCTAACCCGGCGAGGTGCTGGGACAGCCAACTATGCGGTACGAGGTACCGGAAGCCGGCCTCGGCGAGCCGGAGCCTGGTCACCGCAGGCAGCGCCGCTCCGTGCACTGCAATGACCGGCACCACTGTGGTCACCTCTGAGCTGAGCGCAGCGACACGGGAGATTGCCGCGAGACGGTCTGAGCCGCGGTGCGATCGGACCCACACCAAGACGTAGTCCCATGCGGTTATCAGGGCGGGGTGGAGATCGCAGACAGGTTCCGCCCAGCAGACAGCCCCGGCTTCAGTCAGTACTCCCTGCAGGCCGACCCGAATGACCGCGTCGTCGGAGATGACCAGGACACTCGCGTTCCCGATGTCAGTGGTCAGGACCTTTCGTTCAAGCTCCGCGAGCTCGATCGGGTCGAACCCGAATTTGATCGGGGGGGGGGTGATCGCAGCGAGACGTCTCAGGGCTGTCACCCGACGGCGAACCGTCGAAGGTGCTCGCCCCGCGCGCACAAGTCCCACCAGGTACGCGAAGATGTGGCGCGCCCCAACATCGCCGTTTCGGGGGTCCACTCCGAGAGCAGTGCACCACTGAACAAAGTCAGCGAGATCGCTGAGGTACGCACGCTGCGAGGCCATAGACAATGAGTCGAAGTCGATGGCCAACTGTTTCGCGTGCATCTCAGGCGTTCTCCTCTCGGAGCGTGCCTTCGCCACTCCGGCGGGCACTCGATAACAGATGATGCTATCAGTCGACACTCCAGGTGGCGGCGGGACGTGTCCAAACCGGCGTACTTCGTGGTTTGTTCCAGAGCCCTGGCAGCAGTAGCGCTTGTCGGCGGCGCTCAAGCGTGTCGCCTCCGAGGTACTGCTATGTAAGGTGGCAGGTCGGAAGCCATGCACCCACGCTCCGCTTCCAACGTTCGGCGTCCGAGTTCCAAGCAAGCGTGTGGTCCGCACTGAAGGTCTCCAGCGTCACGAGATCGCCGCGCCGCGCTCGGAGTATCTGTGAGAGCCCGACGGGCGCGGAGCTGTCCCTCGTGCCGTGGAGGATTAGGGTGGGTGTGCTGAATTCGGGTGCGCGGGCGATCCAGTTGAATTGGCGGAGTGGGATCGCGTCGGGCAGCCGGGTTATGAGTGCGAGCGGTCGAGCGGCGAGCCACGGGACTGCGAGTGCGCCAGCGACGGCGGGAAGCCCACTGCGTGCGCAGTTGGCTTTGACCGTGTCAGTCCAGCTGAGGACCGGCGAGTCGAGGACGAGTGCTGTGATAAGGCCGGCGTGGCGTGGGCGGGCTGCGAGTTGGAGGGCGATGGCAGCTCCCATTGACCAGCCGAACAACACGATCCGTTGGGCGCCTCGTCGAACGGCGTATCCGATGGCTTCGTCTACGTCGGTTGTCTCGGTGTGGCCGAGGGTTGAGCGGCCGGTGCCGACTCGGGGGCCTTCGATGCTGTTGCGGTAGGTGACGACGAGCGAGGTGTAGCCGAGTTCCGTAGCGACCTGGACTCCGCGTAGTGTTCCCGCGCGGGTGCTGCCGAGTCCGTGGATATGGATCGCCCACGCTGACGGGTCGCCGTTGATTCGCCAGGCCGGGCACGCGCCGGACGGTGTTGTGATGGTGATGTCGCGCGCATCTAGTCCGGCGTCGGCCGGTGTGGCGTAGTAGACGCCGCTCCATGAGACTCGATGACCGGCCGCGAGATTCAACCCCGGCGATCTGCCGGTGAGGCCGCGCGCGATGCGTTCCTTGCCGCGTTCGGCAGTGTCGTCGCCGAGTTGTGCCCAGCCGCCGTCCTCGGTCCAGAGGTTGTAGATGCCGTTGGCGGTGGTCTGCGGTGTGTGGTCAAGCACGACCCGCTGCGTGCCACCTTCGTGCTCGACACCTCGGACGATCAGGTCGTAGGTGCGGGCGGTCGCGGGTGCCGTGAGGCGTCGCGCGATCGCCCAGCCACTGCCGAGCGCACCGGCGGCGAGGATGCTCGCTCCGAGACCGATGGCGCGCTTCATGGTCCGTGATCCTCGATGGTTCGACGGGAACGTGCGTCCTCGCCAGGCTCAAGGAGCGAAGACGGCTCAGCGCGGGTCGGTGTCTCGCCGAGGAGGTGTTGTTCGGCGGCTTGGAGCAGTGCGCCTTCGTCATCGGTGAGGGCGAAACTGACGCGACCGTCGATGACTGCGTCGCGGATTTCGACGATATTGCGGTGGAGGCGCGCTTCGGGGTCGTCGCTGGCTGCGCGGGGTTCGACGTGGCTGAGGCCGGGGCGCACTCGGGTTGCGCGCTCCCAGAGCGGTTCGATGTGGGCGGCGAGTGCCGCGGTGCGCCGGGCGCGGGCGTAGTGCTGGGCTCGGCGGATCGCGGGCTGTGCGGCGAACCCGGCGCACAGGAACAGAAACGTCAGCAGTGACAGTGGTGAGTATGCGGGCTGGAGTGCGTGCATCAGGCTGAGGCGGCCGGTCGCGTGAGCGATGTCCATGACGATCACGTCGAGGCAGAGCGCTACACCGAATGCCGATCCGATGGTAAGCAGTGCTGCTGGAACTCGATGGACTCCGTCGCCGTTTCGGAACTGGCGTGCCGCGAGGGCCAGCATCGTGGCGACGACGATTGCGGCGTAGGTGAAGTTGATGATCGAGTAGATCGCGGTCGCTGGCTGAGCGCCGAGATCGACCATGAACCGTGTGGTGCTGTGGGCGCGATTGATGAACGAGAACGCGCCGATGATCGCGGCTAAGGAGAGCAGGAGGATCGGCAGGCCGAGCGCGAGACGCACGACGCGAGGTCGGTACTCGCCGGTGTGCATCACGGCCCGGCCAAGGAAGAACAGGCCGATCATCAGGACGGCGTCGGAGATCAGGGTGGCGATGTTGGTGCCGCCCAGGAACGGGTCGACGGTGAGGTAGACCGCGTCGACGTTGAAGGTCATCGCGACGGCGATCGCGATGGCGGCACGGGTGATGCTGCGGTCGGCGCGTTTCCTTCGGATGATGAGCAGGCTCGCCACGAGCACCCACAGCAGGGCCGCGACGAGCATCTGGATCATCCGAAGACCTCCAGGTACGGCGAGTCCGCGAAGGTTCGTCCCCGGATTCCTGCGGCGAGTCGGTCGGCGAGGGCTTCGGCAGCGATCTCGGTGTCACAATCCAGGTCTTGTCGCCTCAGGAGCCGTGCGATCGTGTTCGGCGGGATACCCGGCAGTAGCGTGTCGACGGCGACGCAGTCATCGCCTTCGCAGTGACCGAGGATCAGGTGAGCGAGTTCGTGCAGCACGAACTGTTGTCGGTGCAGTGCCGAGTCGGTGCGGGCGAGCAGGATCACGTCGCGGTCTTCGAGCGCGAACCAGAGTGCGCAGATGCCGTCGCTGGTGGCGAGGTCTGCGCGTTCGTACATCCTCAGTGGCCGGCCACGGCGGGTCTCGATGGCGTGGACGAGGTCGTCGAGGTCGAAGGCGTCGCCGAGCTGGAGGCCAGCGATGGCCGCCGATACGGTCTGTTCGATGTTCACGGTTCGCCTCTCTCTGTGGAGAGCCTGTCCCGGTATCGGTGCCGTGTTGCTCGATACCTGTCAGCGCTCGGGCGTGGGTGTCATTTCCTCATCCAGGAACTTGGTGATGGCGTGGAGTGCTTCCGGTGAGATGTCACCGAGGGTGCGAGCTGCGTAAGACTTCACCTTCGCTGCACGCATTGAGCGAACCAGATCAAGCTGAGCAGACACCTTCTCCGGTGTTGCTGTGTCGTCGCCCGCGAGGAACTCAGAGTCAACCTCGAAGAAGGTGGCAAGTCCGTCGAACACGGCAGGGTCTTGGACGTAGCGGTGGCCGTTGACCATGTACATCCACCGTGACCGCGACAGGCTGACCCCTCGTTCTTTGAGGAAGCCCGCGATCTGCGCATAGGTCGGCTCGGTTCCGGACTCAGCCTCGACCACGTCCATAAGAAGACGCAGACGCTTCGCGAGCCCCTCGGCAGCAGCCTGGTTCTCGTCATCGGTCATGCGACTGACCTCCTTCCCTTCGCGACGGGCAAAGCGTTAATGCACCCACCCGTGGGTGATTGCACATGTCCAACGCTACTCGTTGGACATGCCCAAATCAAGGGTTGCACATGTCCAACGAGAGTGCTGCAATAGAAACTCCGGCCCGGTTGAACATGTCCAACGGATCGCTCGGGTCGGCCGTTCTCACCGGAGAGGAGGTGAACGATGGTGGCCTCAGCCGACACCAACAGGTGCCCTCTGTCGCGCAGGCGCGCACGTCAGCCCGCCCCAGCGCTCATGCCGGGCGGTCGCCGTGGCGGCGGGGGCGGCTGCCTACCTCGTGGTTGTACCGCCGCGTCCGCTCGTGTCGTGGCGGTCGCGAGAGGAGACCCGGTCATGGCATCGACATCTGAGCAGCGGGCCGCGCGTGAAGCGAAGCTCGACGAGCTGCATGACAAGCTCACGGGCGCGGTCGAGCAGCTCGTCTCCGGCGACGACTGGCGCAACGCGCTCGCATTCGCGGCGAGGTTCCGCAGCCGGTCGTTCAACAACACCCTGCTGATCTGGGTGCAACACCAGGCTGGCTTCGAGGCCGGCCGGGTACCCGAACCGTTCCCCACACTCGTCGCTGGGTACAAGCAGTGGCAGGGGCTGGGCCGTCAGGTGATGAAAGGCCAGCCCGGGTACATGATCTTCGCGCCTGTCACCGGCAGATTCGCCACCGCCACTCCGTCGGATGCGGGGTCGTGGCGTCGGCTCGGCCCACGCGAAAAGCCGAGCCCCGGCGAAGTGGTGCGCTCTCGCATGGTCGGTGCCCGACCCGCCTACGTTTGGGATGTCTTCCAAACTGACGGCGCACCCCTCCCGGCCACGCCCACGCCGGTGCTCTTGGAAGGCGAGGCCCCCGCTGGACTGTGGGACGGGCTCGGCGCGCAGATACGGGCCGCTGGGTTCGAGGTCATCTCGGTGGCGGACGAGATAGCGATCATGGGCGCGAACGGCATGACCGACTACGAGGCCCGCACTGTCTCCGTGCGGGAGAACATGTCGGCGGCCGCGCAACTGAAGACACTCGCGCATGAGCTCGCGCATGTGCTGATGCACGACCCCGACGACGCGGACGTGCGGCAGCATCGCGGCATCCGCGAGGTCGAGGCCGAATCCGTCGCACTGATGATCGGCGCCGCACACGGCATGGACACCGACGAGTACACGATCCCGTATGTCTCGACCTGGGCTGCGCGCGCCGACGACAAAGAGCCCGCCCAGATTGTGCAAGCAACCGGCGAACGGGTCCGAAAGACCGCGATGGCCATCCTCGACCAACTCGACACCACACAGCTCGGCGACGGCACCCCACCCGGCCTGGAACGAGACACCCCGACCGCGAAGCCTCCTCGCGCGACAGCTCGGCAGGCGGAGCCTGAGCGACCGCACGCCGCCCCGGTTCTGGCAGGACGGGGGCTGTGATGCCTGAGCCATTCGACGTTCTCGCCGCTCTGATCCGTGTGGACCGCACCTCCGACCTCGGAGTCGCCGCGCGCACCCTCGCCGCTGCCGGCGTGCCCGTCTTTCCGTGCGAGCCCGACGGCAAGCGCCCGCTCACGCGCCGCGGCTTCCACGACGCGACCACCGACCCTGCGCAAGTCGCGGCGTGGTGGTCACGCGCACCTGAGGCGAACATCGGCCTCCCCACCGGCAGCGTCTCCGGGGTGCTCGTCGTGGATGTTGACGTTCACGGCCCTGTCGATGGCCGCGCTGCCTGGCGGCGCGCCTCGGAGGCCGGTCTCGTGGACGGGGCGGGTCTGCTTATACGCACTCCGACCGGTGGTGCGCACGCGTACTTCCTGGCCACGCCGGGCACCGAGCAGAGGTCCTGGCAGGCCGCCAATGCCGGGGTCGATTTCCGGGGCGACGGCGGCTACATCATCGCCCCGCCGTCCCGTCGAATCATCGACGGCACAGTGAACCACTACGCGATTGCTGACATCAGCGCGGGCACCGTCGCCCCCGTCGATGCGGCGGGACTCCGCGACTTCCTCGACCCACGACCGGCCACAGCGTCGCGCAGGAGTCCCGGGTCGGTGACGGCCGATACGGAGCGGCTCGCGGGCTGGGTCGCGGCGCGTGGTGAGGGCGAGCGGAACCGCGGCCTGTTCTGGGCCGCCTGCCGCCTCGCCGAGAACGGGACCGCACCTGGCGACGCGCTCGATGCGCTCGCCCCGGCCGCCGCGCACGCCGGCTTGAGTGAGCGTGAGATCACCACGACCGTGCGCTCCGCCTACCGCGCGACCGCCGCCGAGCCCGCTTCTGGCAGTCGGACGCCGAGCGCGGATCATTGGCGCACTCGCGCGACGCCCACGTCGGCGGCTCTGATGGGAAGGGCGAGTCTGTGATGCGTGAGACCACTCCTCGACGTTGGGCCGCGATCACGGCGGTCGCTGGGACGGTGTTCATCGCGGCCGGTGCGTTCTGGCTGTCCTTCACCGCGCTGGCCGACCTTGCGGCACGCTCGGGAATCGGGACCGGGCAAGCATGGGCATGGCCGCTGATCGTGGACGGCATCATCGTCGTCGCTACCGTGGCCGTCGTCGCGCTGGCTGGGCAACGCTCCGCCTGGTATCCGTGGGCGCTGCTAATCGGCGGCGCTCTCGTCTCGGTGACAGCGAACGCGATCCACGCTGTCGTCGCAGCAGACGCCGACGTTCCCGGCATCCTCGCTGCTTCCGTCGCCGCCGTACCCCCGGTCGTGTTGCTTGCAATCACCCACCTCACGGTCATCCTCACCCGCACCGCCCCCGAACCACGCAAGGCCACGCCGACGCTCAACGTGGCGTCCGTCGAGGCCGATGAACCAGAGCCGACCGGCCTACAGGCTGACAGTGCTTCGGCGAGCAGCGTGGAGATCGAGGCAGCGTCCGGAGAGGTCGAACCGCTCGCTCCTGCCCGTCGTCGGGCGTTGGGCGCGGAGTTGCGGGAGGCGGGCTGGTCGAACAAGCGGATCGCTCGCGAGCTCGGTGTGCATCCCTCGACCGTGGGCCGCTGGTTCACCCCCGCACACCTTCCCACCGACAGCACCGACGCAGACGACGAGCGGGAGGAGACCGCCCCATGAACACCATCGAGAACCCGCAGTACGCCGACCCTCGGTACGATCCACAGCGCGTGCTCCCGACCCCTGCCGATCAGGCACTGTCAGTACCGCGGGACCGCCCAGACCCTGCCGTCGAGGCAGCGACAACACCGGAAGCGGTGCGCGCCGCGCAGGTCGCCCGCAACGAGAAGCAGCACGCCGCCACGGTTCGTGGTCGGGGTGTGGAGTGGGTGCGGCCGACCGATCTGATGGCTCGCCACTCCGCCAGCGCCGCCGGACGTGGCCTGGACTTCCAAGCAGAGCTGGCCCGCCGCACCCGCATACCGCTGCGCATCGGAATGCAGGGCGCACGCGACCGGGCACGTCGCCTGCCGCCGATCACCGCGTTCGGACGCCGCACCGTCACCGCCTCGGCTCCAACGCGGCCTGGGGTCGGGATCGGATGAGGGTGGCAGGTCATGGTCCAGACGGCAACCAGCACGAGAGGGGCGCGTTCGTGGGAGCGGGCGCGCACCTTCCTGCCAGGAGGTGCCGACACCATGACCACAACACGCACACCCAACGACGCAGAGCCCGAACGAGAAGACTTCACCACTGGTGAGGGCCTACGGGCTCTGCTGAACCGGCTCCACACGGGCGGCGAGGACGCCTGGGTCAATGATCCGGTCGCGCGCGATCTGATGGAGTTCGCCGCCGAGAAGTACAAGGCTCTGGCGCGCAAGCACCGCCTCGACACCTGGGAGGCGGTCGCCGCAGCGTTCGACGCGATGCAGAACCGCTCCACCCGCGAAGCCAACGACCCGTGGGCGATCATCACCCACGCCGTCCGAATCACCTGCATCTACGAAGAACGAGCCCAAGGCCTCCTCTGCTCCGTGCACCAGGCCCGCCGCTCGCACGTCTCAGCGTTCCACGACCCCGAGCGGTTCTCCGACCGCGAAACCGCCCTGTCCGAGTTCCACCCCGCATTCCGTGTCACCGACGCCCTGCCGAGCGACACCGAGCCCGACGCGCACGACCCGCTGGGATCATCCCAAGCCTGCATGTCCGCCACCGCCGCTGCCGAAGACGCGATCGCGTTGCTCGGCCTGCTGGACTGGCCGGCCGATGTCGCCCGAGCCTCGGTCGAGCACGTTTGCGGAGCACTCACAAAAGCCGGCACCCGTCAATCCGCATATGAGGCTCTGCGAAGGGACCGGCACGCCCGCGCGCTGCTCGACCTGCCCCGCCGCACCTGGACCGCGCTGCTGCGAGCACTGCTCGGAAACCCGCACCCGGCCTATGCGTCGACCAGCGCAGGCCGGGGCGTGCTGCTGCGGCTGCTGCTTGGTGAGTCGCTGGAGCTCCTGCTGCGCGACGATGACTTGATCCTCGCCCTCGCTGTTGCTGCGCCCACTTATCGGGGCGGTGAGTAGCGATGGCCGACACACAGACCGGGGTGCAGCTCGACCGGGCCGTCGATTCCCTCACGGTTGGCACCCGGCACCGCACCGACCTCGGAGACCTGACCGCGCTTGCCGCCTCCATCGAACGTGACGGGCTGCTGCAACCGTTGACCATCACGATCGACGGGGTGCTGGTCTGCGGGGCACGGCGCCTTGCGGCGATCAAGATGCTCGGCTGGCGCACCGTCAGCGTCTGGGTGCGCGGCGGCATCTCGGACCGGCTCGGGCAGCTCCTCGCGGAGCAGGACGACAACATGCTCCACAAGCCCTACAACCAACTCGAAGCAGCCGGCCTCTACCGCGAGATCAAACAAGTCATGGCCGAGGACGCCGCACGACGGCAGTCCGCCACACAGTTCAGTAGCGAGAATCAGCCGGGAAATGACGGTTCCGGAAAATTTCCGGCACCGTCAGGGGCGCTCGGAGACGCGAGAGAACTCGCCGCCGCGATGATTCCCGGCGGCGCTTCGTACAAGACGTTGGAGAAGGTCGGGTTCATCGAAGAGATCGCCGAGAACCCTGCTCAGCCGGAGGCGCTGCGTGCCGAGGCCGCCGCGGCTCTGGGGCGGATCGAGGCCGGCGGCCCGGTGCATCCGATCTACCAGGCGATCCGCGAATCAGTCGAGGCAGCACGCGAGGTGCGGGAAGCGACGATGCACGCCCTCGCCGAGGATGCCGTCGCCCGCGCGAGAGCGTTGAAGAAGGGCAAGAAGCCCAAGCCGCGACCCAAGCCCGTCACCGACGATGATGCTGCGCCAGTGCGCTACCCGGTTCGGGCGTTCGTCCAGACCTGGGGCGAACTCGCCGGTTGGTGGACTCACTACGACATCGACGTGCTCGCCGCCGAGCTGACCGACGAGCAGTACGAGAACTTCCTCGCCGTCGCCGAAGCCACCGCCCGCTTCGCTGACGACCTCCGCACCACACGCAACACCGGTCACGAGGCACCGCGCCTTCGCGCGCTCTGACACCCGGGCCGGGGTGCCGGTGTGCACCTGCCAGGCATGAGCCCTGCATCCACTGACCCTCGCGCCCGCCGCCGACTCGTCGCACTTCTCGCCGCCGGTGTTGTCCTGCTGCTCCTGACTGGTGTCGGCATCTATGGCCTCCTCACTGGCCCCCGCACCACGAGCGGCACCGACCCGATTACGGTGCCGTCACCGACGGCGACCACGCCGGCGCACCCCGATACGGCTGAGCCGCCGTCTCCGCAGGTGCCGACTGTTCCTCGGTCGAGCGACCCGGTGACGTTCGCCGAGGGAGTCGCCACGACGCTGTTCGGTTGGGACACCGGGCTGGGGTTGTGGCCTCTGGACTACACCTCCGCGATCCTTGCCGTCGGCGACCCTTCTGGAGACGAGCAGGCAGGGCTCGCGTCCGACATCGCCACGTATCTGCCGAACCGGGATGCCTGGATCGAACTGCGCCAGTACGCCACCACGCAGCACCTCGTCATCAGCAGCTCGTTCGTGCCGGACGCGTGGGCTGAAGCCGAAGCGCAAGCACAGCCGGGGCAGCTCACCCCCGGCACCGTCGCGGTCACGATCGAGGGCACCCGCCACCGCTCCGGCACTTGGAACGGTCAGCCGGTCACTTCCGAGCACCCGGTGGCATTCACCGCGTTCGTGGTCTGCGCCCCGACCTATTCGACCTGTCACCTGTTGCGGCTGTCCCAACTCGACAAGCCGCTGCGCTGAGGGAACCCGGTCATGTTCCGCAAAGTCGCCATCGCCGCCCTCTTGTTCATGTTCTTCGCACCCTCAGTCCTGATGCTCGGGATCGGAGCACTGGTGAACCCCGCCGCCGCCAACTGCGTCGCCCCGGGAGGGGCTGTCAATCTGGGGCCGGTCCCGGAGTCGCTGACCGTCACCACTGCGAACGGTGAGACGTTCACGCTGAACCGGCAGCAACTCACCCACGCCGCAACGATCATCGCCATCGGCAACACCGTCGACGGGGTCGGTCGCCCGGGAATCAAGATCGCACTGATGGCAGCGCTCACCGAGTCGACGCTACGGATGCTGTCGAACACTGGCACCTACCCCGAGTCGGCGAACTATCCCAACGACGGCGACGGCTCCGACCACGACAGCCTCGGCCTGTTCCAAATGCGCCCACAATCCGGATGGGGCACGGTCGCTGACCTCATGGACCCCACGTATCAAGCGCGCGCGTTCTTCGGTGGCCCGTCCGGCCCGAACTACCCCTCGCCGCGTGGCCTGCTCGACATCCCCGGCTGGGAACAAATGGACCCCGGCGAAGCCGCGCAAGCCGTCGAGGTCTCCGCCTTCCCCGACCGGTACCGCAACTACGCGCCCGTCGCCGACAGCATCCTCACGGCACTGACCACAGGTGGCCCCGGCGCGGCGCCCGCAGGCGTCGGCGGGCCGGTCGCCTCGTCGTCGCGAGTGGTGTTCCCCCTGCCGGAAGGGACGTGGGTGCTGACTTCCCCGTACGGGATGCGCATCCATCCGATCACCGGCGAGCACAAACTCCACACCGGCACGGACCTCGCAGCCGCCGACGGCACCCCGATCCTCGCTTCCGCCGACGGCACGGTCACCGTCGCCGAGTTCTCCGGCGGGTACGGCGGACTCATCGTCATCGAGCACACCATCGACGGGCAGACCGTCGCCACCGCCTACGCGCACATGTGGCAGCACGGCATCCACGTCAAAGCAGGCGACCAGGTCAGGGCCGGTCAGCACATCGGCGATGTCGGCTCCTCTGGGCAGTCCACCGGCGCGCATCTGCACTTCGAGGTCCGGCCCGGCGGCACCAACGGCGAGGCGATCGACGCCGCCGCCTGGCTCAACCAGCACGGTGCCGCGAACCTGCCCGAAGCCACCAGCGGATCACCAAACGCTTGCCGCGCCACCAGTACCGCCGGGCCTCCCACCGGCGTTGATGGCGACCCCGACCGGCTCGTCGACGACCCCACCACGGGCGGGCAGATCACCGCCCGGATGCTCCACCTCTATCAGCAGACCCTCGCCGCGTTCCCCGACACCGGATGGGGCTGCTACTCACCCCGCCCGGGCACCAAGTCCGAGCACCCCCTCGGGCGGGCGTGCGACCTCACCTTCGGCAACCAGATCGGCCAGCACCCCACACCGCCCCAGCTCGACGCCGGATGGGCGGTGACGAACTGGATGAAAGACAACGCCGCGATCCTCGGTGTCGAGTACCTCATCTGGCAGGGCCAAATCTGGTCCATCAGCCGCGACGCCGACGGCTGGCGACCCTACAACGGCGGAGGAATGCACGACCCGACTGACGTGACCGGAGGCCATTATGACCACCTCCACGTCACCGTGAAAGCAGGCTGACAGATCATGGGTGTCTTTCCCGACTTCGACGGCCTCAGCGGCATCGGCGACCTCCGCGCCATCGTCGGCGCGCTCCTGACATTCGTGTTGATCGTCGCCGTGCTCATGCTGATCGTCTCGGCGATCGTCTGGGCCATCGCATCAGCCCACGGCAACTACTCGACCGCAGGCAAGGGCCGCGTTGGCGTCCTCGTCGCCCTTGGCGCCGCCGTCCTCGCCGGCGCCGGGGTGGCGTGGATGAACTGGCTCATCAACCTCGGCCAACAACTCTGAGATCAGGAGCCCGAGCGTCTCACCTGCCCCCGCGTATCTGGTTGTGTCACCGAAGTCAGTCGTCGCCAGCTGAGGGGAGCTCTCGTCGCCCGAGCCGTTCGCGTGCCTCGCGGAGCATGAGTTGGAGTCGCTGTTCGAGTTCGTGCTTAGGTGGCAGGGCTGTCCAGTACTCGGCTACGACGATGCCGTCCTTGTGCATCTCCAGCAGTTCAACCTGTTCACGGCTGGCCTCCGCGCACAGGATCAGACCAACGGGCGCTCCCTCGCCGTCGTGGCGCTCGTGGCGGTTGAGCCACTTCAAGTAGAGCTTCATCTGACCCTCGTAGCGAGCGTCGAACTCGCCGATCTTGAGCTCCACTGCGACAAGGCGCTTCAAGGGCCGGTGGTAGAGGAGCAGGTCGAGGTGGAAATCCTTGCCGTCGATCACCATCCGCTTCTGCCGTTCCACGAATGTGAAGCCCGTGCCAACCTCCAGCAGGAACGCTTCCAGATCACGGAGAATCGCCGCTTCAAGGTCTGCTTCGAGGTAGCCGTCGTGGAGGCCGAGGAAGTCGAGCAGGTACGGGTCGCTGAACGTGTCTGCGGGAACCAGTGACCCCGGCCCGAGCTGCGAGTCGGCAAGCTCGCGACGTTCGTAGGCTTTGCGGCTGATCGCGCGGCGCAGTTCCCGCACCGTCCATCGCCCCGCGACGGCCGCGTCGGCGTAGAAGGCCCGCGCATCGTCGCTGCGCAACGGCAGGAGTGCCAGGAAGTGCGACCAACTCAATTTCTGTGACAGCGTCACCAGAATCTCGCGGTCAGGGAACAGGCGGGAGAACTTGACCATCCGGTTCAGGTTCGGCTCGTCAAAGCCTCGCCCGAAGCGGCCCGTCAATTCCTGTGACAGCGTCACCAGAATCTGGGCACCGTACTCGGCGCGCCCGGCACCGAGTACTTCAGAGTCGATGATTGAGCCGATCTCCCAGTACGTCATCGTCAAGGTCGCGTTGGCGTAGGAAGCGATCGACTCACGGGCGCTTTCGATGAGAGCCGATACCTGGGCGACCAGGCCTTGCTCGGCCGACGGCACTCCTGCAGCCGGACGGCGCACTAAAGCATCGCCTGACTCTCGGCTTGGTGCGGCGGGCTCGTTCATGCCTCAAGTCTCCCAGAACCCACCGACAAACGCCGGGCGCGGGGTACAGGGCGCACCTGTGGCGTGTACCCGTCTGCGACTCGCGTGGGCGGGGCGACCGCTCGCCAAGGAGACCTACCGTGTTCGATCTGCTCACCACTACCGTTCTGCCCGCTGTCGGCTTGGTGCCGATGGAAATCAACATCGACCCCAACACCAACGGCCTGCCAGGGATCAACCAGCTGCGCACCATCGTCGGCGCGGTGATGACCATCGGCCTGATCCTCAGTGTGCTCGCGCTGATCGTCTCGGCGATCGTGTGGGGCTTCGGCGCGAACAGCAGCAACCCTCACCTCGCCAGCCGCGGGAAGATCGGCGTCCTCGTCTCCTGCGGTGCAGCCGTGATCTGCGGCGCTTCGGTGACGCTCATCAACTTCTTCTGGAACGTCGGCCAGCAAGTCTGACCCGGCAACACGAGAAGGCAGGTGGCTCGGCATGAGCGTGTGCGACATCCCGGTGATCTCCTCGGTCTGCGACGCCGTCGGCGAGGGGGCCGCCTCCTTGGTTGCGGCACCGTTCGACTGGCTTGCCCAAGCGATGGGAGCCGCCGCGGGCTGGCTGTTCGAAGCTGTCTGGTGGGTGTTCGACACCTCCACCCTCGTCGACGTGACCCGCCCGGAGTACGTCAGCGTCTACAACCTGCTGTTCGGTGTCGCGGTCTTCGTGATGCTGATCTTTTTCTGCCTCCAACTCATCACCGGCCTGATCCGCCGCGACCCCACAGCCCTCAGCC